>NZ_JBEPBF010000007.1:0-143371 GCF_040298985.1 Streptomyces sp. NPDC001093
GCCGCTCCTGCCCGCGCCGCCGCGAAGTCCCCCGCCCTCGGTCCCGCCGACCAGCAGGCCGACACCCCGGGCGCCCTCGGCGCCCAGCCCGCTCCCGGCGCCTCGCTCGAACCGGGGGGCGGCGCCTGCGCGGGCTCCCCGCAGCCCAGCACCGAGGCCGACAAGCCGGAAGGCAGCGGTGGCGGTTGCGGAGGCGGGGGCGGCGGTGCCCAGGAGCAGAAGAGCCCGGCCCCGCCCAACGTCTCCGACCAGGACCCGCAGGCCGCTCTGGGTACGGCCGCGAGCGTGCCGCCGGACCAGACGGTCACCGTCCTCAACGGCGCCGACGGCGCGGTCGACCACTCGATCGGCCGGCAGCAGGCCCAGCTCCAGGCCGCCCCGCCGACCGCGCAGCGCCCCTCCGGCGCGCCGCAGACCCTGCAGGGCAGGCCGACGGAAGAGGCCCCGGCCCCCCAGGTGTCGGGTCAGCTGGACCGGGTGGCCCCGCCGGGGCAGGGCCAGCAGCAGAAGGCCGACGGCGGGCAGGTACAGGGCCAGAACCCGGCCCAGGAGGTCCAGACCCCCAACGTCCCGGACACCGACGCGGGCCACGCCGACGCGCACGACGTCCAGAACATGCAGGACGCGGTCAACGACGTCCCGTCCACCGACCCCGGGCTGAACGTCACCGTCGGCCCGGCCCCCCAGGTGCAGCTGACCGGCGACGCCGACCCGAAGCTGACGGACCAGCAGGCCGGCAAGTACAACGACAAGACGTCCGCGATCCAGGACACCGGCCGCCAGGACGCGGCCAAGCCGCTGGGCGAGGACCAGATCTACCCGGACGTCCCCCAGGAGACCCTGAAGGGCAACGTCCCCGGGGGCGCCGGCGGCCAGGGCGGCGGTGGCCAGGGCAGGGCCGGTGCGCAGCTGAAGCCCGGCGAGGCGACCGTCGTCCAGCAGCAGCGCGGCCCGCAGATCAAGCAGGCGATCGGTCAGGGCCAGGGCCAGGTGGGCAGCGCCCAGGCCAAGAACCGGCAGCAGCAGGTCGAGGCGCGCAGGAAGAACCAGTCGGACATCGACAAGGAGACCGCGGACAACGCCAGGAGGCAGACCGACAAGCGCGGTGAGGTGGGCGTCCAGGCCAAGCAGGCGCGGGACCAGTGGCGCTCCGAGCAGGACAAGCAGATCGCCGACTCCGACAAGCAGGCGGATCAGTCGCACACGGAGAACAACCAGAAGATCCTCTCCAAGCGCGACGACAGCAACAAGCAGGTCAAGGACCGGCAGAGCAGCGACAACAAGAAGATCCAGGACAACCGTGAGCAGGCGCAGAAGAAGGCCCAGGACGAGAAGGAGAAGAAGAAGCACGAGTCCTCGGGCTGGTTCGGCTGGATCACGTCCAAGATCAAGGATGCCTTCAACGCCCTGCTGTCCGCGGTGACGAAGATCTTCGACTTCTTCCGCAAGCTGGTCAACGACATCATCGACGGCTTCAAGAAGTTCGCGGACTCGGTCATCGACACCTGCCGCAAGCTTGCCGTGGCACTGATCAAGGCCGTCGCCGACGCGCTGATCAAGATCTGCGACGTCCTGCTCGCCGCGTTCCCGGCGTTGCGTGACAAGTTCCGCAAGGCCATCGAGGCCCTGCGCGATGCCGCCATCGCGGCGGTCAACGCCCTGGCCGACGCCCTCAAGGCAGCGGTCAACGCGCTCCTCGACGCGCTGGGCGCCGCGCTCAACGCGCTGCTGAAACTGGCCGAGGCCACCCTCAAGGCCATCATCAACCAGGTGCGGGCGGCGGTCGAGGCCGCGATCAACTTCGTCAAGGCGGCCATCGCCGCGCTCGGCCAACTCGCGGCGCTGATCGCGGACATCGCCCCGGACCCGGGCGGCTGGCTGCACAAGATGGGCGCCGCCGCGATGGACGGCATCCAGCACCACCTCTGGGGCGCGATCAAGACGGCGGTGAAGGCCTGGTTCGACCAGAAGGTCGAATCCATCGTCGGGCTGACCTCCACGCTCCTCAACATCCTCATCAAGGGCTGCATCTCCCTCAAGAAGATCGGCCAGATGGCCTGGAAGGCGATCATCTCCGCCCTCCCGATGATGCTCGCGCAGATCATCATCGAGAAGGTCATCTCGATGATCGTGCCCGCCGCCGGGGCCATCCTGACGATCATCCAGGGCCTCATGGCCGCCTGGGGCACCGTCAGCAAGATCATCGCCGCCTTCGGCAAGTTCTTCGCCTTCCTGAAGGCGGTGAAGGCGGGCCCGGCCGCCTGCCTCTTCGCCGAGGCGGTCGCTGCCGGTGTCGTCGCCCTCCTCGAGTTCGTCTCTCAGTACCTCCTCTCCAAGCTCAAGGGCGCCGGAAAGGCGGTCGGTTCCAAGCTCAAGGCCCTCGCCCAGAAGATCATGAAGGCGCTCGCGAAGGCCGGCAAGGGCGCCAGGAAGGCCGTCGGCACCGCCGTCAACCGCGCCCGCACGGGCCTGCGCAACGCCCTCTCGTCCGTCCGCGAACGCTTCCCGTCCCGCCGCCGCCCCGCCGAGTCCACGCTCGGCGAGCATCCCCACGAGCGCCCGGGCGAGCCCCATGCGACGCCCCGTCACCCCGAGGAGGAGCGTCCTCAGACGCACCACCCCGACGAGCGGCCGACCGACACCAAGCGACCTGCCGAGCACGAGGACCCCAAGCCCACCAAGCCGCACGAGCCGGAGGAGCCCAAGCAGTCCAGGCCGCACGAGCGGGAGGAACCCAAGAAGGCGCACGAACCCGAAAAGCCGAAGGAACCTTCCCGGCCCCGCCGCCCGGTCTCCCGCGCAGGCCGCGTCCTCAATCGCGCCAAGAGCGCCGTCAAGGGTGCCCTGGCCAAGGCCCGCAACGCGGCCCGCGCCCTGGGCCGCAAACTCAAGAACAGCAAGCTGGGCCGCGCCATCCGCAACGGTGCGCACAAGGTCTACGACGCTTACAAGCGCAAGCGCGACCAGTTGCGCGAC
This sequence comes from Streptomyces sp. NPDC001093, assembly GCF_040298985.1. Lineage (NCBI taxonomy): Bacteria > Bacillati > Actinomycetota > Actinomycetes > Kitasatosporales > Streptomycetaceae > Streptomyces > Streptomyces sp. NPDC001093. The sequence continues at coordinate 2,977 of NZ_JBEPBF010000007.1, forward strand.
TGGTGGAACAAGCGCAAGGAAGACCGTCGGCGCAAGCGCGATGAACGTCACAAGAAGGAGAACTCGCCGCAGGCGAAGGCTGAGCGGCTGGCCCAAGTCGTGGCGCGCATCAGGCCGATTCTCGAGCGACTGCTCGGTCGTGGGCTCCCCGGGTTCGTGCTGCGTGGGGTTCTGCAGGGCATGCGCCTGTGGTATCGCCTGACGAATCTGTTCGCCAACGCGGGTCGGAACTTCTCGATCACGGCGGTACTCAACCCCGAGGCGCTCGCTGGCGGGGGATTCCGGCTGACCGGCGCAGATTTGCGGAAGCTGGTTCAGGAAATCGCCGGTGAACTTCTGAGCCGTGCCGACGTACGAGCCGGAGCCCAGCGGATGCGGGTGTCCAAGGCGGGCAGCGGAGCGCAACCGCTGGAGCTGACGGGGCCGAGCGACGTTCCTGCCGCCGTGCAGTACCTGCGCGAGCGTGGAAACGAATTGAACATCTCAACGCCGAAGGGTGACGAGCGAACGATATCGCCGTATCGGCCGCCGCTGTGGAAGGACGAGTTCTATCGGGTGGGCAGCGAACGGTCCATTGCCAAGGAATGGAATACGCCCGGCCAACTGAATGCGTTCACCCGAGGGGTGGATAGCTATCCGAAAATTGCGGAGGCCCTGCGCGCCACGCAGCTCAGCGACGCGCGGATCGCGAGCATCCTGCGGGCCTACCACAAGACCGGTCGATTCCCCGGATCCCTCACTGAGGGGCAACAGGCGCTGTTCCGCAATGCCCACTTCCTGATATACATCCGCGAGTCCACACGCAACCCGGCGAACCTGGGCTACGCGGCGATGACAATGGACCTCGTGCAACGCGGTCCGGGGCGCGGTGGTATGACGCTGCATCAGGCCTTCGCCGAGTACGAGGGCACGGAAGTGACCGGCCAACGCGGCAGATTTCCGATGTCCATGCTCAAGGCGATGCGAGCCACTCGGGGCAACGAAGCGGAAGACGCAGGCCAGAGTCCAGGGACGCAGGCGTACGGCGGAACTCCGGAGGAGCGAGCCGAATTGAGGCGCCGTGAGGAACAAATGGCGGAACAGTGGGTGCTCGCCGTCACCGAGAACGAGGGCATCGTGGGCGCTACCGAAGCTGGTGCAGAACAAGCCGGGCGCAAGCTGATATCCGACTTTCTGCTAAGGTCCTACGGGCTGCACTAGGGAGAGGTGGCGTGTTGATGACGGGATTCGACAGGCGATGCGTGCTCAAGCCGGAGGTCAGTCGGGACGACGTTGAACTCGCTGTTTGGGAAATGGATTTGAACCTCTTCGAGATGGGCGACGAAGAGGCGGACGTTTACGTGGACATCTGGCGGTCCGACGACGAGTCGACGGAGGTCCACTATGTGGAGGATCGTCCTATCGGTCTGGCCTACATGACCCTTCGCGGTGCAGCTGCCCAAGCCTATGAACAGCGAATCAGGGAGTCGCTTGCCTGCTGGTCGTTCGACGAGGTTGTCGATGCGCTCACCGGGGCGGTCGACCGGGACGCGCGGCTTGTCGCTGTTTATGCGACGGTGCTTACCGCCGCAGAGAATCCAGAGGAGCAGCGACAGCGTGAGGAAGCCGTGGCCGAGCAACTGCGACATGTGGCTGCCGACCCGGATCCGGGGATTCGTCAGTCCGTGGTGATCGCAACCGGTTACTGGCCGCGCCCAGCCTTGGTGGAGATCGTGCGAGAGATCCAGCGGAGTGATCCCGAGCCGAGGGTGCGGGAGAACGCCAGGATCCTGCTTGAGGGGATCCGTCTTCATGGAACGGAGTAGCTGATGGGGTGCGATCCGAGGCAGGGGAAGCAAGTCATGTGGAGAAGCGGACGATGACTGGTTACGCAGACATACCCAAACCCATCCGCTCCGGCCTCGTCATCATCGACCCCCAGCGCGGAACCCCCAAGGAGATCATCGTTCTCCAGTTCAACCCGGACAGCCTGGAGCGGAGCATCGCGCCGCAGGCGGCCGGGGCCGACAACCAGTCGGGGGACCGGACGGAGGCGTTGCGGCTCAAGGGGCCGGCCGTCGAGACATGGAAGCTGACCGCGGAGATCGACGCGACCGATCAGTTGGACGTGGCGGCGCCGAACGGGATTCATCCGCAGCTCGCCGTGCTGGAGATGCTGGTCAGCCCGTCGAGCGCCAGCCTGCGCCAGCTCGAGGCGCTTGCCGCCCGCGGCACGTTGGAGATCACCCCGGTCGAAGCCCCGCTGACGCTCTTCACGTGGGGCAACAAGCGGGTCGTACCCGTCAGGCTCACGGAGTTCTCGATCACCGAGGAGGCGTTCGACGTCGAGCTCAACCCGATCAGGGCGCAAGTGGCCATCACTCTGCGAGTCCTGACGGTCAGTGACCTGCCGGTGACCAACCGGGGGTACGAGCTCTACCTCGCGTACCTGGCGCAGAAGGAGCGGCTGGCGGGTCCCGCCGCGCCCCGGCGGCTCAGCACGCTGGGGCTGAGCGGAAGCGGACTGGGAGGGATCTGATCACCATGTCGTCGCTGGAGAACCCGCTGGACGCGATCGCGCTCACGCAGGCGACCACCGCCTATCCGCGGTCGAGCCGCTACTACGGGCTGGGCACCGCCCGGTTCACGGAAGCGGACGGTCATGACATCACGTATCTGCGTCGCCGCCTCCTTCCCGACCCGGAGGGCATGGCGGACCTGACCACCCACACCGTCAGCACCGGCGACCGCCCCGACCTCCTCGGCGCCCGCTACCTGGGCAACGCCGAGCAGTGGTGGCGGATCGCGGACGCCAACCCGGTGCTGGATCCCCGGGAGTTGACCAGCGAGCCGGGTCGTCGGATCCGTATCACGCTCCCCTCGGGCGTGCCCGGAGGGGCGAATGGCTGAGAACGGTCCGATCACGACCGGGCCGATCCACCTGACGCTGATGATGGGCCCGCAACTGGCCGTGCCCGTCGCGCAGGAGGTCGCGGACTCGCTCCTGTCCGTGCAGGTGACGATGGCTTCGGGGCAGCGCAGCGGCTTCCAGCTGGCGTTCGACCTGGCGAAGGACGGTCTGATCAGCAACAGTCTGCTGCCGGGCGGCTCCTTCGATCCCAAGACGCGCGTCATCCTCACGGTCACGGTCCAGGGCACCCCCACCGTGCTGATGGACGGTGTGATCATCCGTCAGGAGGTCGGGATATCCAACCAGCCCGGCCAGTCGACGCTCACCGTCACCGGGGAGGACCTCACCGTCCTGATGGACCTGGAGGAGCGCGCCGCCGTCCCGTACCCGGCGATGTCCCCGGCCGCCCGCGTGCACGCGATCATCGCCCAGTACGCCCAGTACGGGATCAGCCCGCTGGTCGTCCCTGAGCTGATCCCGCAGACGCCGATGCCGACGCAGCGTGTGGACTTCCAGAAGGGGACGGACCTCGCCTACGTCAACCAGCTGGCGCAGGCGAACGGTTACGCCTTCTACCTCGACCCCGGCCCGGTCCCCGGGCAGAGCCGAGCCTACTGGGGGCCGGAGGTCCGCCTCGGTGAACCGCAGCACGCGCTGAACGTCAACATGGACGGGCTGTCCAACGTCGACCAGCTGACCTTCGCCTTCGACGGGACGGCGCGGGAGCAGCCGGAGGCGCGTATTCAGTTGCCGGCCACCCGCGTCTCGTCCATCCTGCCGGTGCCCGAAGTGAGCATCCTGCGGCCTCAGTTGGCGCAGCGCCCGGCGCCCGCGCTGAAGAAGACGGTGATCGCGGACACCGCCAAGAAGGACAGCGGGCAGGGCATCGCCGAGGCACTCGCCAAGGCGGCGGAGTCCGCCGACGCCGTCACCGGCTCCGGTCAGCTGGATGTCGTCCGGTACGGATACCTGTTGCGCGCCCGTGAGCTGGTCGGCGTCCGCGGTGCCGGCATCACCTACGACGGCCGGTACTACGTCAAGTCCGTGACCCACAACCTGCAACGGGGCTCGTACACGCAGAACTTCACCCTTGCACGCGAGGGGCTGATCGCGCTCGAGCCGACGGTCGTCCCCTAGGAGACAGAGAATGGCTGCTGAACCCACCCGCTACCTCGGCAAGTACCGGGGCACCGTGGTGAGCAATGCCGACCCCATGGTCGTGGGCCGACTGCAGGTCCAGGTCCCGGACGTGCTCGGTGACGTGCCCTCGACCTGGGCCATGCCGTGCTTCCCGCTGGCCGGCCCCGGAATGGGGCAGTTCCATCTGCCGCCGGTGGGCTCGGGTGTGTGGGTGGAGTTCGAGCAGGGCGACCCCAGCTACCCGATCTGGACGGGGTGCTGGTACGGAGCGGCGCACGAGGTGCCCGAGGACGCGGTCACCGCCGCCAACAACCCGAACGTGGTGCTCCAGACGCCCGGCCGGCGCCAGATCGTCCTCTCCGACGAACCCGGCGGCAAGGGCATCACCCTCAAACACCCCTCCGGCGCGTCGATCGTCATCGACGACACGGGGGTGCACATCAGCAACGGCCAGGGCGCGGTGATCTCGCTCGTGGGGCCGACCGTGACCATCAACAACGACGCGCTCAGCGTCACCTGAACTCCGACGGGGGAAGGCCAAGTTCACGTGTCCGGAAATCTTGTCACCATCGGTGCCACGGTGATGTGCCCGCACGGCGGTCAGGCGAACGTCCTGCCCGCCCAGTCGCGGGTACTCGTCGACGGCAGCCCGGCCGCCACCGAGGCCGACGTCTACACGGTGACCGGCTGCACCTTCACCGCCGGCGGAAATCCCCACCCCTGCACGACGATCCGCTGGACGGGGAGCTCCGCGCGCATCCGCATCAACGGCTCGCCCGCCCTGCTCCAGGACTCGACGGCGTTGTGCGGCACGGCCGTCGGCGCGCCGCAGGGCCCGCCGAACGTCACCATCGTGCAGCAACGGGTGGTGGGACGATGAGCCCGCGCAACCGCCGAACCGCGGCAGCCGCCGCGGCCGGAGCCCACGCCGAGCGCGTCATCCAGCTGCCCGCTGCGCAGCCGTACCCGCCCCGTACGGACATCGCCTTCCCCTTCCACGTCGACAACCGCGGCCGCACCGCGGACACCGACTACGACGGGCACGTCCGTGACATGATCGAGCAGCTGCTCTTCACCAGCCCGGGGGAGCGGGTCATGCGCCCCGACTTCGGCTGCGGGCTGCTCGACCTGGTCTTCGCGCCCAACAGCCCCGAGCTGGCCTCGGCGCTCCAACTCTCCGTCCAGGCCGCCCTGCAGCGCTGGCTCGGCGACGTGATCGAGGTGGACGCGCTCGACGTGGTCAGCGAGGAGAACGTGGTGCGGGTGCACCTGGCCTATACGGTCCGGCGTACCGGAACGCGCCGTACCGATGTGTTCGAGGGGAGCGGGGGAGCCGCGTGAGCAGCCCAGACTGCCGAACCGACCAGCGCCGGGGCGCCGTCCGCGCCGCGCGCCTGCACGGCGTGGACGAGGTGGAGCCGGGCGACGACGGCCGTACGCTCGTCGTCACCTTCCTCGGCAAGGCACCGAGCCACCTGACACACCACCACATCCGCATCGAGGGCGGCCGCCGCATCCGGGACATCCACGCCCTGGCGGTCGAGATCGTCCGCGAGGACGACCCCGAGCTCGATGACCGGATGTTCGTGACCCTGGACAAGGTGGGGGACACCGCGCCCTACCGCCTCCGCGTCGTCGAGACCGACGCCTTCGGCCGGCCGGGGACGCGGCCGCGCCGGGGCTTCGACGTCCGGTACGCCGCCGCCGGGTTCACCTTCACCCAGGGCGGGCCCAGCCCGTACGACTGCGAGGAGGACGAGGAGGACTGTGCCCCGCGGTACGCCCGCCGCCCGGTCATCGACTACACCGCGCGCGACTACGACAGCCTGCGCCGCCTGATCCTGGACCGGATGAGCCTGACCGCCCCCGGCTGGGTCGAGCGCCACGCCCCGGACGTCGGCACGGCCCTCGTCGAACTGCTGGCCTACACCGGCGACCAGCTCTCCTATCACCAGGACGCGGTGGCCACCGAGGCGTACCTCGCCACTGCCCGCCGCCGCGTCTCGGTCCGCCGTCATGTCCGCCTGACCGACTACGCGATGCACGACGGCTGCAATGCCCGTACCTTCGTGGCGCTTCGCACCGACCGCCAACTGACGCTGTCCAAGGGTGAGTTCCGCTTCGCGGCCATCGACCTGTCCCGTCTCGGCCCGCAGGAGCGGCCCGACTTCGGCACCGTCATCGCCGACGAGGACCTGGACGCCCTCGCCGACCTTCCCGTCGGCCTGGAGGTCTTCGAGCCGCTGAACCCGGGTGCCGACCTCGGTCTCCGCCCCGAGCACAACGAGATCCGCTTCTGGACCTGGGGCGAGGAGGAGTGCGTGCTGCCCAAGGGCGCCACCTCGGCGACGCTCATGGACACCCCGAAGCGCGGGCTGAAGCTCAGGCCCGGCGATCTGCTCGTCCTGGAGGAGGTCCTCGGCCCGCGCACCGGTACGCCCGCCGGCGCCGACCCCACGCACCGCCAGGTCGTCCGCCTCACCTCGGTCACGCCCGGTGAGGACGAGCTCTACGAGCAGCCGATCCTCGACGTGACCTGGGATCCCGGGGACGCTCTGACCTTCCCGTTGTCTCTGTCCGCCCGCGGCGGACCGGACTGCGCGCTCATCACGGACGTCAGCGTCGCCCGCGGCAACGTCGTCCTGGTCGACCACGGCCGTTCGCTCACCTTCTGCAACGGCGCCCCCGAGCGCTTCGCCGTCCCGCCCGCGCCCGCCGAACTCAGGCCCTGCGGCCCCACTGCCTTCGGCTGCTCCGACGAGCGCACCCAGGGCAGCCCCGCGGGCGAGGCGGTCCACGCCCTGCTCGACCAGACCCGCCGGGGACGGCCGATGACACCGGACCAGGTGCGCGAACTGGAACCGCTCCTGGGGGCGGACGCCGTCGCCCGCGCCGGCATATCCGTCGTCCTCGCCCCCGGCACCACGGTCGAGGAACGCGTCCAGCCCTCCACCGCGGACGCCCAGGCCACGGCCCTGGAGACGCTGCTCGCCCAGTCCACCTACCCGGCGATCGCCCCCCGCTTCCGCCCGGTCCTGCGCCACGCCCCCGTCACCCAGGCCACCCCCTACCCCGACCCCGCTCGTATCGCCGCAGGCCAGGCCGCCCGTCTGGCAGCCATACCCACCGGCCTGCGCGAGCGGATCGAGGAGCTGTGGCGCCGCGCCGAGGAGGGCGAGCCGCCCACCGAGGGCGAGATCGACGAGCTGACCGTGGTGTTCGGCGCCCGTACGATCCAGCGCTTGCGCATCGACGAGCACCCCGGCCGGGCCCTGCGCGAGCTCTACGACCGCCGGACCCGCCTCCTCGCCGGCAAGCTCCGCCGCCTGGAGGTGCTCATCGCCCGCGCCCACGCGGGCACGGTGCTCAACCGCTACGTGGCCTGGGAGATCGCCCAGAGCTGGGGTGAGCGCTACGCCGCCGAGCTGGAGCCGGGCGACCCGGTCCTCGCCGGACCGGCCGCCGACGGCCTGCGCCAGGACCCGCGCTCCGCGCTGCCCGCCGTCCGCGCCCAGGCCGGTGACGGAGTGTGGACTCCCCGCCGCGACCTGCTCGCCGACGGCCCGCGCGGCCACCACATGGTCGGCGAGGTCGAGGACGACGGACGCCTGGCCCTCCGCTTCGGCGACGGCAGGCACGGCGCGCCGCCCCCGCCCGGTGCCACGCTGGAGGTCGCCTACCGCGTCGGCAACGGAGCGTCGGGCAACGTCGGCGCCGAGGCGATCAACCACCTCGTCGTCTGCCGCGGCAGCGACGACAGCGGCCGCGGCGCGCGCTCCCGCCGGGCCGCCTTCGAGGCGGTCACGGCCGTCCGCAACCCGCTCCCCGCCGTCGGCGGCACCCAGCCCGAGGCGGTCGACGAGGTCCGCCGACTCGCCCCGCTCGCCCCGCACCGCGAGCTCAGGCGCGCCGTCACCCCCGGCGACTACGCGGCCCTGGCCGCACGGGTTCCGGGCGTGCGCCGGTCCGCGGCCGAACTGCGCTGGACCGGCAGCGGCCAGGAGATGCACATCGCCGTCGAGGCGGTGCAGCGCCCGACGGCCATCGTGGCGGGAGGGCCCGCCGGAGCCGTCGACTTCCCCGAGCCCGGCGAGGCTCTGCTGCAGGCCGTCGAGCACAGCCTGCTGCCCTACCGCCGCATCGGGCACGAGCTGGTGGTGCGCCCCGCGCTGCAGGTCCCGGTCGACCTCGCACTGTCCGTCTGCGTGGACCGGGCCCACCAGCTCGGCCACGTGCTGGCCGAGGTACGCAGGGTGCTGGGCAACCGCCGTCTGCCCGACGGCAGGCTCGGCTTCTTCCACCCGGACGCCCTGACCTTCGGCGAGCCGGTCCGGGTCAGCCGCCTGGTCGCCGCCGTGGCGGCCGTACCCGGCGTCCTCAGCGCCAAGGTGACCCGTCTGCGGCGCCTCTTCCGCAGCGACCAGGGCGAGTTGGCGGCCGGGATCCTCCCGGTCGGCGCGCTGGAGGTCGCCGCTTGCGACAACGACTCCGCCCGGCCCGAGAACGGCCGGCTCACCATCGAGATCGGAGGCGGCCGATGACCGGCACCCCGTGCCACTGCGGTTGCACCGGCGGCGGAGCCGACCCGGCGACGCCGGTCGAGGTGTTCAACCCGCCCGGCCTGGACGCGGTCCGCTACCGGGTGGGGGAGTACGGGCGCTTCGTCTCCGCGATGCTGGACCGGCTCTCCGGCCCGGCCTACCCCGCCCTGCGGGGCCTCACCGTGCGCACCCCGGACGACCCGGCGATCGCGCTGGTCGACGCCGCCGCCGTGGTCGGCGACGTGCTCACCTTCTACTCGGAGCGGATCGCCAACGAGGGCTATCTGCGCACCGCCACCGAGGAGGGATCGCTCGCCCTGCTCGGCGGCCTGGTCGGCCACAAGCCCCGCCCGGGCGTCGCCGCCGAGACCTATCTGGCGTACACCGTGGACCGCGATCCGCGCAGCGGCCAGGAGACCGCGGTCGTCGTCCCGCGCGGCACGCGCTCGCAGAGCGTCCCGGGCCAGGGCGAGGAGCCGCAGTCCTTCGAGACCGCCGAGGACCTCACCGCCCGCTGGGCCTGGAACGAGCTCAAGGTGCTCCAGCGCCGCCCCTACCAGCTGTCGGTGGACCAACTCGCCAAGCGCAGCCGGCTGTTCGCCGCCGGTACGACCAACAACATCAAGCAGGGCGACCAGCTGCTCTTCATCTTCAGCGCCGACCGCGCCGCCGACCGCAGTCAGCGCGTACTGCTCACGGTCCCCGGCGTCAGCGTCGACCGGGAGAGCGGCACCACGGCCATCGGCCTGCCGCAGGCCTCGCTGCCCTCCCTCCAGGGGATCAAGAGCGAGCTCACCCGCTGGATCACCCCCGGCGGGGAGCACAATCCCAACCCCTGGCCCGAACACAGCCGTATCGTCAGCGACTTCGACGACCAGGTGCTGGCCCCGCTCCGCAGCGAGCTGGACACCCTCGACACCCCGCCGAAGCTCGCCGACCGGCTGACCCGGACCCTCGCCCGGCTGCGCGAGGCCAAGGCCTACGGACAGGACTACCGGGACGTGTCCGACTGGTTCGAGGCCCTGGACACCGAACTGACCCGGCTGCGCGCGCAGGCCCTCGGCCTGCAACCGCCGCAGCCCGCCGCCGGGACGGGCGCACACACCGCCGCGGCGGCGGCCATGCCAGGCGTGGCGTCAGGTCCTGGGGTTCCCGACAGCGAGCCGGGGGACTGCCCCGGCGATGTGATCGACCCGGCCCTCTCCGGGCTGGGCCCGCTGCTCTCCGCCCTGCGCACCCCGCCGGCCGCCCTCCCCTCGGACGCCCGCGCCCTGTCCCGCGATCCGGAGCGCAGCTACGCCCCCGGCTCCGACCTCGGCGCCGGGCTGCTCACCGCGCTCGACCCGCGGCTGGGTGACGGCCTCTACGCCGCCTGGGCCAACGTCGACCTCGGCGCACCCCTCGCCCTGCTCGACGCCCAGGCCATGCGGGTCACCGGGACGCCCTTCGGTGCCACCGCCCCGCTCAAGCCGGTCTACGACGCCACGGGCCGCGTCGTCCGCTACACCGACTGGCCGCTCACCGGCTCCAAGCTCACCAGCATGCGCGTCGACTACGACACGGACGGCGCCACGCCCCGCCGGGCGGAGTTCAGCTACGTCGAGGCCGGCGGATCGGTGAGCATCAACTTCACCCTCCCCGGCGACGACGGCACGCACGACTTCGGCCCCGGCCGGATCGAACTCACCACCAACGGCAACGAGTCGGCGCTGCGCCGGGCCCTCGAGTCCGGCCAGGAGCAGGGTGTCACCGCACGCCTGCAGGCCCACCTCCCGGAGCGCGACCTCTTCGTCTCCCGCCCCGGCGACGACGGCCGCATCCACGTCACCATCACCGCGACCGGCACCACCGACGAGGGCGACGGCAACGGCCCCAACCCGCCGCTGCCCGCGCCGCTCGACCTCCGCCTCGCCCCCGGCGACCAGCTGACGGGCACGCAGGGCGCGTACCAGATCACGGTGAAGCGAACCGCGGACGACGGGCCGGCCTCCGTCGAGATCACCCTCACCGCCCGGCTCGGCCTGACCGCACGCAACGTGCTCGCCCTCGACGCGGTCTACGAGGGCATCGCCCCCGGCAGCTGGGTCGCCGTCGACCGCCCCCGCAAGGGCGTCACCGGCGGCGTCCCCGGTGACCCCAGGCTCTCCAGGGTCATCACCCGGGTGAGCGGAGTCCGCGTGCTCTCCCGCGCCGACTTCGGCATCACCGGCAAGGTCACCGAGCTGACCCTCGAGGACCCGTGGCTGGACGACAAGGACACCCTGCTCTCGCACATCCGCGACACGAGCGTCTACGCCCGCGGCGAGAGCTTCCAGCTGGCCGACGAGCCCCTCACCGACGACGTCGGCGGCGACCTGATCGACCTCGCCCAGCTCTACCACGGCCTGGCCCCCGGCCGCTGGATCGTCGTCTCCGGCGAACGGACCGACATCCCCGGCACCCCGGGCGTGCACGGCAGCGAGCTGGCCATGATCTCCCAGGCGGTCCAGGCCGTGGACCCGGCCCTGCCCGGCGACACGGTCCGCACCACCCTCATGCTCACCGCCCCGCTCGCCTACCGCTACCGGCGCTCCACGGTGACGATCCACGGCAATGTGGTCCGCGCCACCCAGGGCGCCACCCGCGACGAGCCGATCGGCAGCGGCGACGCGAGCCAGGCCGGCCAGAGCTTCGTCCTCTGGCAGGCCCCGCTCACCTGGCTGGCGTCCGACACCCCGGAGGGCGCGGCGAGCACCCTCCGCATCCGCGTCGACGGAGTCCTCTGGCACGAGGTGGACACCCTGGCCGCGGCCGGCCCGCACGACCGTGTCTACACCACGAGCACCACCGAGGACGGCCGGATCCGGGTCACCTTCGGCGACGGCGTCCACGGGCGCCGCCTGCCCAGCGGCCACGAGAACGTCCGGGCCACCTACCGGACCGGCATCGGCAGGTCCGCCAACGTCGCCGCAGGCAAGATCACCCAGCTGGCCACGCGCCCGCTCGGGGTGACCGGGGTGACCAACCCGCTCCCGGCCACCGGCGGAGCCGACCCCGAGGGCGCGGCGCGCGCCACCGACACGCGCGCCCTCACCCCCGGCTTCACCCCGCGGCGCCGCCAGGTCCCGCTGGCCGTCTCGGCCCTGGACCGCCTGGTCTCCGTCCCCGACTACGAGGACTTCACCCGGGCCCGGGCCGGCATCGGCCGCGCCAGGGCGGCCCAACTCTTCGACGGGCGGCGTCAGTCGGTGCACGTCACGGTCGCCGGCGTGGACGACATCCCGGTCGCCCCCGACTCCGGCCTGCTGACCTCTCTGCGCGCCTCGCTCGCCGAGTACGGGGACCTCCGGCTGCCGGTGGAGGTCGCGGTACGCGAAAAGGTCCTGCTGCTCCTCGCCGCACAGGTGACGGTCGGCCGGGACCACGACTGGGAGCAGGTGGAACCCCGCCTGCGCGCCGCCCTCCTCGCCCGCTTCGGCTTCGACGCGCGCGAACTCGCCCAGCCCGCCCACCTGTCGGAGGTGCTGGCCACCGCCCACTCCGTGCCCGGCGTCGACCACGTCGAGGTCACCGCCTTCACCGGGGTCCCGGGCGACCTCTCCCCGCAGGGACTGGAGCGGCTCGGCGACCGACTCGCCGTACCCCAGGACGTGGTGGCGGCGCAGCCCGCCCGCCACCAGGTCGAACGCCACCGGGTGACCGGCCCGGCGGACGAGACCCTGACCGACATCGCGGCCCGGTACGGCATCTCCCTCGTCGAACTGCTCCGCCTCAACCCCGACCTCACCGGAACCCAGCCCCTGAAGCCGGGCAGCAGTGTGGTCGTCTTCCGCGGGATCCGCCCGGCACAGCTCGCCGTGATCTCCCCGGACCTGCCGGACACCCTGATCCTCAAGGAGGCCTCCGCATGAGCCGGGACCCCGACGGCCTGCTCGACCTGCTCCCGGACTGGTACCGCATCCGCGACGCCGAGTCCGGCGAGCCGCTGCGGGCGCTGCTCGCGGTCATCTCCGAGCAGATCGACCTGATCCGCACCACCGTCGAGCAGCAGTACGACGACTGGTTCGTGGAGACCGCCGCCGACTGGGTCCTGCCCTACCTGGGCGACCTCGTCGGCTACCAGGTGCTCCCCGGCTACCAGGACACGCTGAGCACCGACCCCGGCCTCGGCGCCCGCCTCGCCCCGCGCCGCGACGTGGCCGACACGGTCGCGAACCGCCGCCGCAAGGGCACCCTGGCCGTGCTGGAGGAGATCTGCGCGGCCACCGCCGACTGGCCGGCCCGCGCGGTGGAGTTCTCCCGGCTCCTGGCCACCACCCAGCCGGTGCGCCTCTTCCGGGCCGACGAGACGTCCGCCGACCGGCGCCGCCTGCGCCGTGGCCGCCTCGCCGACCTCCGCGACGGCGCCGCCCTCGACCTGCTCGGCAGCCCCTTCGACACCTCGGCCCGCACCGCCGACGTACGCCGCGCCGCCTCCACCCGACGTCAGGGCGGGGTCACCCCGGCCGGCGTGGGTCTCTTCGTCTGGCGCCTCAAGCCGTACGCGATCTCCCGCGGCCCGGCCTACTGCCTCGACCGGGCCCGCAACCACTACACCTTCTCCATCCTCGGCAACGACACCCCGCTCGTCACCCTCCCCGAGCCGGAGCCCTCGGCGACACACATCGCCACCATCGACAACGTTCCGGGCTCCATCACGCGCCGTCAACTCGCCGACCGGCTCAGCGACTTCTACGGCCCGGGCAAGAGCTTCGCCATCTGGCGGGACGACGACTTCACCCCCGTCCCGCTGTCCGACATCGTGGTGGCCGACCTCTCCGGCTGGCACTACCGGCCCAGGTACGGCCAGGTCGCCGTCGACCCCGAGCTCGGGCGGATCGCCTTCGGCGCCCGCTCGGCGCCCACGCGCGGCGTCTGGGTCAGCTATCACTACGCGTTCTCCGACGACATGGGGGGCGGCCAGTACCCGCGCGACCGCGTCACCCCGCCCGAGGCCGCCGTCTACCGGGTCGGCCCGGGCCGCCGCTTCGAGCGGATCACCGACGCCTACGAGCAGTGGCGCACCGACAAGTCCGCGGGCACGGCCGGGTCCGAGGCGATCATCCAGATCAGCCACAGCGGCGCCTACCAGGAGCAGCTGGACTTCGCCCTCGACCCCGAGGACCGCCTCGAACTGCGCGCCGCCGAGGGCAGCCGCCCGGTGATCCGCCTGCTCGACTGGTACGGCAACCGCCCCGACGCCCTCAACGTCCGTGGCACCGGCGGCACTTCGGGCAGACCGGGCGGCCGTATGGTCCTGGACGGCCTCCTCATCACCGGCCGCGGCGTCAACGTCACCGGTCCGCTGGGCGAGCTGGTCATCCGGCACTGCACCCTGGTCCCGGGCTGGTCGCTCACCGACCACTGCGCACCGCACTCACCCGAGGAACCCAGCCTGGTCCTCGACCGCACCACGGCCTGCGTCCAGATCGAGCGGTCGATCCTCGGCACCATCCTGGTCGTCGGCGACGAGGTCGACGACGACCCGCTGCCGATCCACATCGCGGACAGCATCCTGGACGCCACCGCCTCCGACCTCGAGGCGCTCTCCGCCCCCGACTGCCGCCACGCCCACGCCGTCCTGCACGCCTACCGCACCACCGTGATCGGCGAGGTGCACACGCACGCGGTCGAGACCGCGGAGGACTGCATCTTCACCGGCCGGATGAACGTCGCCCGCCGCTCGGCCGGCTGTCTCCGCTTCAGCTACGTGCCGCCCGGCTCGCGCACCCCGCGCCGCTACCGCTGCCAGCCGGACCTGGTCCGCGAGGCCGTCCAGGAACTCGTCGAGAGCGGCCGGACGGCCCGCGCGGACGCCCCCGCACTGGCCGCCGCCGAGACCGACCGGGTCCGCCCACGCTTCACCAGCCTCCGCTACGGCACCCCGGCCTACGGCCAGCTCGCCCACGGCTGCGCCCCGGAGATCGCCCGAGGCGCCGCCGACCGCTCCGAGCAGGGCGCCTTCCACGACCTCTTCCAGCCACAGCGCACGGACAACCTCCGCGCCCGCCTGGCGGAGTTCGCCCCGGCCGGCACCGACGCGGGCGTCTTCTTCCTGACCTGACGCCCCTCCATCTCCAGACGCAGACCTCCCACCGGCGCACCAGCACAAGAAAGTTGAGGGGGACCATGTACGGCGACTTCTCGCGCCTGACCCACCAGCCCGGAAAGCACTACTCCGCGGTGCTCGCCCAGCAGGGCCGCGTCCAACTGGACGCCGACGCCAATGAGCAGGCGGCGATCGAGCTCTTCCGCTCCCGCACCCTGGCCCGTGACCTGATCGGCCGCGACGGGGGACCCGGGGAACCCGGCAAGGACCCCGGCTTCGGCATCGCCTACGTCAAGAGCGCCCCCGAGAACGACCTCATCATCGGTGCCGGCCGCTACTACGTCGACGGCATCCAGCTCGACGCCACCCGCCCCCAGCCGGCCCCGGCCGTCCCCGCCGACGGCGGGCTGCCGCTGGAGGGTGGTTCGGCCGGCGCGGACAGCGACGGCGTCATCCCGTCCCCCACCCCCGCCACCTGGACCTACTGGAACCAGCCCGACGCCTACCGCGACCCCGAGCTGCTGAGCGACCAACTCCCCACCTCCTTCCCCTTCCTGGCCTACCTCAAGGTCTGGGACCGCAGCGTCACCGCCGTCGAGGACCCCGAGATCCGTGAGGTCGCGCTCGGCGCCGCCATGCCGGACACGGCCGCCCGCGTCAAGACCGTCTGGCAGGTACTCACCCTCCCCGCCCAGGACCTGGACGTCCGCGACGGGGGCGCGGCCACGGTCCGCGACGCCTTCGAGAAGTGGGTCGCCGCCCAGCGCTCCACCGCCCGCCTGGCCGCCCGTGCCGAGCGGCCGGAGGGAGCCGCGGACGAGCCCTGCCTGGTCCGGCCCGACGCCCGCTACCGCGGCCCGGAGAACCAGCTCTACCGCATCGAGATCCACCAGGGCGGGACGGCCGAGCGGGGCGCGACCTTCAAGTGGTCGAGGGAGAACGGCAGTGTCGCCTTCCCTATCGCCGAACTCGACGGCACCTGGGTCGCGTTGTCCACCCTCGGCGATGACGACAAGCTCACCCTGGACGTCGGGGACCGCGTCGAGGTCTGCGACTCCGCCTACATCAGCCGCGGCGAGCCGGCGCCCCTGCTGAGCGTCGAGGAGATCGACCTCCCCGGCCGCCGGGTCCGCCTCTCCGCCGAGCCCCTTCCCGGCGTCGGCGCGCTGCCCGAGCGCCACCCCTTCCTCCGCCGCTGGGACCACGCCTCCACCGGCACCCCCGGCCACCGCCCGCGCACCGACGGCGGCGCCCTGCCCGTCGAGGAGGGCACCTGGACGGAACTGGAGGACGGCCTCCAGGTCTACTTCAACCCCGGCGGCTCCTACCGCTCCGGCGACTTCTGGCTGGTCCCGACCCGCACCGTCACCGGCGCCGTCGAGTGGCCGGAGAACTCCGCCGGCGACCCCCTCCTCGAGCTCCCGCTGGGCATCGACGTCCACTACGCGCCGCTGGCCTGGATCACCGGCGAGAACTCCCTCACCGAGCTCCGCCGCGTCTTCCGCCCCCTGGCCGCGCCGCTCTCGGACGCGAACGCGGACCCCCAGGAGAACTGAGGAGAACTGACGTGCCCCTCTGCCCCTTCGCCTCGGTCCGGCTCCTCGCCCGGGCCGAGGCGCCTTCACCCCTCCAGCCGACCCAGATCATCGTCCATACGGCGAACGCCAGCCTTCCCGCCGCGGACGTGCGCTTCCGCCGGCCCGGCGCCCGCGGCTGGAGCCATTTCGGCGTGTCCGCCACCGGAAAGATCACCCAGTGGCTGGACACGAGCACCCCCGCCGACTCCGCGTACCGCGCGAACCTCCGTTCCGACGGCACCGGCGCGGTCACCATCACGACGGAGGGGCACGTCGCCGACCCCTGGACGGAGGCCCAGCTGGACGCCCTGGTCCGCCTCCACTGGTGGCTGATGCGCACTCACCCGGACATCGCCCACCGAGCCTGCCGCACCCCCGCCGACCCGGGCCTGGCCCACCACACCCTCCTCGGCTCGCCGGGCCCCTGGACTCCCATCCCCAAGTCCTGCCCAGGCCCTCGCCGCATCGGGCAGTGGGAGGACTCCCTCCTCCCGCGCGTCCTGGCCCCCTACGGCATCTCCGTCTCCGACATGCGCCCGCGCCACGAGCGCGCCGAGGAGATCGTCCGGGAGGTCCTGTCGATGTCGATCGCGTCTCCCTCCGCCCCGGCTGCCGACGAGGCGTTCCCGGCTCCGGCCCCGCACCCGTCCCCGGAGACCACTCCGGAGCAGCCGCCCACCGCGGCCGGCTCAGCGCCCCGACCACGCGCGCAGGACTTCGCGGCGTCGGTCCGGCCCCGCCAGCACCACCCCGTCCGCGAGGCCCTCCGGGACTTCTTCCTCCCGGACTCCGCGCCCCACGGCCCCGACCGGTCCCCGCCTCAGGAGGAGGCCTGACGCGGCGAACCCGGGCTACCGGTCCTGCCTCAGCGGTCGCAGGACTGCCTCGCCGGCGCGCACGAGCGCGGACAGCGGTTGTCCGGCCCAGCCGGTGAGGTCACGGGCGAAGGCGAGGTCGAGCTCGATGGTCACCTTGACGTAGCGGGTGTCCAGCCGGGTGACTCTGGTGGGAGCGGAAGCGGGGGCGGTGGTGTCCGGTCGGCGCTGCAGCGCGGCTCGATAGGCGTCCTTGCGCTGGTTCACACCGTGTCCTGACGGTTGATGAGCTCCTCGGCGAGATCCATGTACGCGGTGCCCTTCACCTCGACGGGGCTGCCGAAGGACTGGGAGTACAGGTCGAGCCGTGGGATATGCGTGGACAGCACGTCGAAGCCCCGCTCGGTGAGGGCTTCGCGGGCGTCGGCATCGGGACCGGTACGCGTGGCGTCGGGACGATTCGTGCGGTTCAGCAGGACTGCGGCGCGGGCCGGGCGGGAGCGCAGGGACTGCATGTCGTCCATTTCGCGGTCGATGGGCGCCATGCGGTCCAGTTCGATCGGGGCCGGGGTCACGGGCACGATCCACTCGCTCGCGTACCGCATGACGCCCCGGGCGATGGGGGCGTGGTCCTCCAGCTGCGGGGCGTCGAACACCACGGCCCGTCGGCTGTCGAGAAAGTCGTTCACCCGCCGGTGTACGTCGCCCACCGGAAGAGCGAGCACGGGGAACGGAAAGCCGCCCGCCAGTTCGCTCCAACGCAGCGCGGAAGAGGCGGGGTCGCTGTCCACGAGCAGCGGT
Source organism: Streptomyces sp. NPDC001093 (assembly GCF_040298985.1). NCBI lineage: Bacteria > Bacillati > Actinomycetota > Actinomycetes > Kitasatosporales > Streptomycetaceae > Streptomyces > Streptomyces sp. NPDC001093. The sequence goes on from NZ_JBEPBF010000007.1 coordinate 20,808, forward strand.
GACAGGCCCGACGCGTGCAGCGCGTGGGCCAACCAGACGGCGCTGGTCGTCTTCCCCACACCCGGTTTGAGGTTCACGAATGCATAGCTCAACGGCACAGGAGCCGACGCTAACGGCCGAACGCCGACGACCGCCGTTGACGCGGACCCACCGTGCAGGGTTCACCCTCCGGCACCGGTGAATCATCCCGGCGGGCTAACCTCGTCTCTTCTGTTTCCCCTCCGTTTCCCACCACACTCTGGACACACGCCTACTCGTCGGTAAGGCTGTCGCGGCGGACGCGTCCGGCGGTCGGACGCGAGGCTCAAGTGCCGTCAGCGACAGGGGGATTCATGAGCGGGATCAGTCGGCGTCGGTTCGTGACAGGGATGTCTTCGGCGGCCGCGACGGCCGCGCTGTGGCCGGTGCTGACACCGGGCCGGGCGCTGGCGCAGGACCAGGCCCTGGCGGCCACGGCGGCGCGAGCCGTACGCATCGACGGCACCACCCTCGAACAGGCCGCCACGCCCGTCGGCGACGGGGCGTACAAGCGGCTCGTGGCCGGCCCCGGCTGGCCCCTGGTGGTGCGCGCCGAACTGGCCGGTGCCGCATCCGGGCGCGACGACCGCCGTACCGGGCTCGCCTCCTTCGTGCAGTTCACCGACCTGCACCTGACGGACACCGAGTCACCGGTCCGGTTCGAGTACCTGGCGCGGTTCATCGACAGCGCGCATCGCCCGCAGGAGACGCTGACCGTGCGGGGCGCCGCATCGCTCGTCGAGCGGGTCAACGCGGTGCGCCAGGGCCCCTACACCGGGCTGCCGTTCAGCCTGGTCATGGCCACCGGCGACAACACCGACAACCACGAGCGGATCGAACTCGACTGGTACCTGACCGTCATGAGCGGCGGCCGCATCACCCCGAACAGCGGCGACCTCGCGCGCTACGAGGGCGTGCAGAACTCCGGCAGCGCGCAGTACTGGAACCCCGAGTCGTCCCTCCAGGACGCCTACAAGGCCAAGGGGCTGCCGCAGATCCCCGGTCTCCTGTCCGGCGCGATACGCCCCTTCGACGCGCCCGGCCTGACCGTCCCCTGGTACACCACGGTCGGCAACCACGACGACAGCATCGAGGGCAGCCTGCCCGACCTCGGCCTGCTGAACGATCTGTACACCGGCTCGCGCAAGGTCGAGGGCTGCGACGACGCGACCGCCGCCCAGCTCGCGGACGCCCTGCTGCACGACCCCGGCAAGGCCGTGATCCTGCTGAGCCGGCTGCTGACCAACGGCGGCTCCCTGCGCATGGTCACCCCCGACGAGCGCCGCCACCCGTTCACGCCCACCGAGTTCGCCAAGGCCCATCTGAACCCCGCGTACACCGGCGCCGGGCCCGTCGGCCACGGCTTCACCCAGGACTCGGCCGGCAGCGGACACCTCTACTACACCTTCGACCTCGCCGACGGCGTCCTCGGTATCAGCCTCGACACCACCAACCGGGCCGGATTCGCCGACGGTTCACTCGGCACCGGGCAGCTGAACTGGCTGGAGTCGGTCCTCAAGGCGCACAGCGGCCACTGGTACGACAGCGACGGCAGCGTGGTGCGCGGCGGGTCCGGCGGCCGCCTCGTCGTCGTCTTCAGCCACCACACCAGCGGCACGATGGGCAACCTGCTGCCCGACCCGTACAACCTCTTCGAGGGCCGCCACAGCGGCGACGAACTGGTCGCGCTGCTCCAGCGCTTCCCGAACGTCGTGGCCTGGGTGAACGGCCACACCCACACCAACCAGATCATCCCGCACGGCCACACCGTCCCCGAGCGCGCCTTCTGGGAGATCAACACCGCCTCCCACGTCGACTACCCGCACCACGCCCGGATCATCGAGATCGCGGACAACCAGGACGGCACGTTGTCGCTGTTCACCACGCTCATCGAGTCCGCGGCACCCTACGCGACCGACTTCACCGACACCTCCGACCGCGGTCTGGCCGCCCTCTACCGCGAGCTCGCCTACAACGACCCCTACGCCACCCCCGCCACCCGCATCGGGACAGCCGGCGACCACAACACGGAACTGCTGCTGACCAAGCCCGCGACGTAGCCGCCACCCGGCCGGTCCGGTGCCCCGGGGGCCGGGCATAGACTCGAACCGCTATGCCCTTGGACAGGGCACGGAGCGGGGAGTTGGTGTCCATGAGCGGGGAATGGACGGGGGCCGGGCTGCCCCCGGCGGCAGCCGCACGCATCGCGGAGGTGCGGAGCAGCGGAACATGGTCCTCGGCTCTGTCCACCGGTGAGTTCGCCGCACTGCGCGCCGTGGGGTTCGAGCCGGTGGGCCAGGTCATGGGCTCGGCCGTCTACCACGTGGGCCGCAGCGGCCGGTACTGGGGCTATCACGACTGCCTTTACGCGGGCGTGTGGTACGCCCCCGGCCGCACCTGCGCGCGCGTCGCCCTCTCCGGGCGCGGCGCCCCGTCCGCCGGTCTCGTGGAGGTGCTCGACCGCGCCCGTCGCTCGGCCCTGGACCGGATGACCGCGGAGTGTTCGGCCCTCGGCGGTGACGGCGTCGTCGCGGCGCAGCTGACGGTCGCGCCCTTCGCGGCGCAGCCCCACTGCCTGGAGTTCAAGGTGGTCGGGACCGCCGTGCGCGCGGCCGGAACGGTTCGGGCGCCGCAGCCGTTCACCTGCCACCTCGACGGCCAGGGGTTCGCGAAGCTGGTGACGGCCGGGTGGGTCCCCGTCGAGCTGCTGTACGGGATGTCCGTCGGCGTGTGCCACGACGACTACACCACCCGCGCACAGACGCGCTCGTGGAGCAACACCGAGGTCAGCGGCTGGAGCGAGCTGGTTCAGGCGGTGCGCTCCGATGCCCGTGCGCACCTGCAGGGCCAGACGGGGCGGCGGGGCGGCGACGGCGTGATCCTCTCCGCGGGCCGTCTGCGCATCTGGGGCGAACCCTGCATGCGCAGCGGCAACAACGACCAGGAGGACCATGTGGCCGAGGCGACGCTGCTGGGCACCACCGTCGCCCGCTTCACGGCACGCCAGGAGCCGCCCCGCACACTCACCGTGATGCCGCTCGACCCGGAACGACGCCGGCGGACCATGCGCCGCACCGCCACCGAAATGCGATGAGGGGAACCCGTTCATGACCGTCTTCAACCCCGCCGATGGCACCCCCGGCGCCGCATCCGCCCAGGGCGTGCCCGCCGACGCGATGCGGCGGCTGGCCGAGCTGCAGCCGGGCAAGCCGGGTTCGATCTTCACCAGCGACCTGTCGGTCAATGAGTTCCTGCTGGTGCGCGAGGCGGGGTTCCGGCCCATCGGCCTCGTCCTGGGCAGCTCGATCTACCACGTGGGCATCCAGCTGGGCCGCTGGGGCAAAAACCAGGAGCTGACGACGCTCAGCCAGGCGATGTACCACGCCCGTGAGCTGGCGATGACCCGCATGGAGGCGGAGGCGGCCCAGCTGGGCGCGGACGGCATCGTCGGCGTGCGGCTGAGCGTCGAGGCCCGTGAATTCGGCACCGACATCGCCGAGTTCATCGCGATCGGTACCGCCGTCAAGGCCGACCACCCGGCGCCGGGCGGCAACGGCGGCAGCTGGCGCAACCTCAAGGGGCAGCCGTTCACCTCGGACCTCAACGGCCAGGACTTCTGGACGCTCATCCGCGCCGGCTACGCCCCGCTGGGCATGGTGATGGGCACCTGCGTCTACCACATCGCGCACCAGCGGATGGGGCAGATGTTCTCCAACATCGGCAAGAACGTGGAGATCGAGCAGTTCACGCAGGCGCTGTACGACGCGCGGGAGCTGGCGATGACGCGGATGCAGCACGAGGCGGAGGAGCTGCGGGCGGAGGGCGTCGTCGGCGTACAGCTCAACGCGCACAACCACCGGTGGGGCGGTCACACCACCGAGTTCTTCGCGATCGGCACGGCCGTGCGGCCACTGCGCGAGGACCACGTCATCGAACGCCCGACGATGGTGCTCAGCCTGGACGGCTGAGCGCCCGGCCCAGCAGACCCGGCACGACCGCACACCACGAGAGGCCCCGCGATGACCTCGCCACACGACCCCGTCCCGTTCGAGCCCGACGGGGAGCCGGACTCCATCGACCTGCTGACGGCCGCGCTGCGCAGGGACGCCGCCGACCTCGAGGTCTACGCCCAGGTGCTCACCGGGACCCTTTCGGAGGCGCTGCCGCCGGGTTCCGTCGCCGTGGAGCGCAAACGGCGATTGGCCGACCGGCTCGCGGGGCGCGACGGTCGCATCGAGCGCGTCGAGGTCTTCCTCGGCGAGCAGCGTCTCGTGCTCGACCTGGCGGGGACGCATCCCCGGGGCGAGGTGTGCAAGGAGGTCCGCGGCGTGGTGCTCTCGCGGCGCCCGGTGGCGCTCGACGAGTGGATACGGGAGCTCGCGGTCGCGGTCGCGGCGCGCGCACAGTCCGACGCGCGGGCACGGGCGGCGCTGGAGCGGCTGCTGCTCGGGGAGTAGGGACCCGGGCCGACGGGGGGCACCCGTTCGCCGGCCCCGCGGGCGTGCCCCGGCCGGGACCGCGGAGCTGACGGCACGGTGCTCTCGGCTCACACCGGCCCCGCCGTGGTCTGCCCCACCTGGAGGGAACTGCGCAGCACCACGGTGCGCAACGGCCGCTCCTGCCCGGCGATCCGGTCCAGCAGCAGTCCGGCCGCCGTCCGCCCCAGGTCGTACGAGGGCACCTGGACCGTGGTCAGGCCGGGCTGGACCAGCGGCGCCCAGGGCACCTCGCCGAACGACACGACACCGATCCGCGGGGGTCGCAGGCCTGCCTCGCGCACCGCCTGCAGGGCCCCGACGGCCATCAGGTTGTTGGCCGCGAAGACCGCGTCCGGCCGCTGCGGCAACGCGAGCAGATCGGCCATGGCCGTGCGCCCGCCCTCGGACTTGAAGTCGGCGTGCCGGGTGTAGTCGCGCAACAGGTTCACCTCCTTGGCGGGAGTACCCGGGTCGTCGTCCAGGAACTCCTGGAGTGCCCTGCGGTAGCCGGCGAGCCGTTCCTCGGCGGTGGAGGCGCCCCGCGGGCCGGTGATGCAGGCGATCCGCCGGTAGCCGCGGGCCAGCAGGTGTTTCGTGGCGGCCGCACCGCCCTCCTCGTTGTCCACCAGTACGGCGTCCACCCCGGCCCCGCGGGGGCGGCGGTCCACCGCGACCACCGGTATGCCGCGGCTCTGCAGGGCGGACACGTCGGTGCGGCCACGGGACGCGGCGGCCACGATGACGCCCGCCATCCGCTCGGCGATCGCGATGTCCAGATAGCGCCGTTCCTTGTCGAGGTCCCCGTCGGTGTTGCACAGCACCACCGAGAAGCTGGTCTGCTGGGCGGCGTCCTCGACGCCGCGGGCCAGCGCCGTGAAGAACGGGTTCTCGATGTCCGGGATGATCAGCCCGATGAGGCTGCTGCGCCGCATCCGCAGCGAACGCGCCACCCGGTTGGGGGCGAAGCCCAGCTCGGCCGCCGCACGCCGGACCCGTTCGGCGCGCTCGGCCGTGACGCGGCCCCCGTTCAGGACCCGGGACACCGTGGCGGGGGAGACCCCGGCGGCCTGGGCCACGTCGTTGATCGTCGTCATGGTCCTCCGACCTCATGCCCGACCTGTTCAGGACTCTTGACACCCTCGGAGGCCAAACCCTACGTTCCCTCTGAAAAGGATTTCAAGGATCCGGCCGGGAAGCCCGCCGCCGTACGGTGGCGCTTCCTGGATCGCCTCACTTCTGTCCGAGGAGTGTGGTGGGTGATCTCCAGAAATCGATTTCCCCATCGCTCCCCCTCGCATCACGGAGGCCACCCCATGGCTCGCATCGGCCTGTTGACCCGCTTATGACGTCCGGGCAGGTAGGCGGCATCGAGCCGACGGTCCTCGGCGGTGTGCGGGCACAGGACCCGACGCTCGCCGAACCGCGGTCTTCCGGCGGACCCTTCGGCCGTCACGGTCCTGCTCACACGCCCGCGCCCCCGGCCTGCCGCCGGAGGGTTCCCGAAATCGATTCCTATTCCACACCTGTGCACCATGGGAGGTCCGCGATGACGCGGAAGAACGCGGACGGCGCGACATGAGCGGCGCGTCGCCCGCCCTGCTGCGAATGCGAGGCATCGGCAAGGAGTTCCCGGGCGTCCGGGCGCTCAGTGACGTCGAACTGACCGTCCACCCGGGCGAGGTGGTGGCACTGCTCGGCGAGAACGGCGCCGGCAAGTCGACGCTGATGAACATCCTCGCCGGGGTACACGCCGACTTCGAGGGCACCATCGAGATCGACGGCGAGCCGGTGCGGATCCACTCACCGAAGCACGCCCAGCAGCACGGCATCGCGATGATCCACCAGGAGCTGAACCTGGTGCCCGAGCTGTCCGTGTCCGACAACGTCTTCCTCGGCCGCGAACTGCGCACCGCACGCGGCACGTTGGACCGTACGGCGATGCACGCCCGCACCGCGGAGCTGCTGGCCGACCTCGGCCTCACCCTGCCCCCCGGGCGGCTGGTCCGCGACTGCCGCATCGCCGAGCAGCAACTCGTCGAGGTGGCCAAGGCACTGAACGGCACCCTGCGGATCCTGGTCCTGGACGAGCCGACGTCCGCGCTCGCCGAGGCCGAGGTGGAGCGGCTGTTCGCCGTCATCCGCCGGCTGGCGGCCCGCGGCGTCGGGCTGATCTACATCTCCCACCGGCTCGAGGAGCTGGCCGAGATCGCCGACTCGGCGACCGTGCTGCGCGACGGCACCTTCGCGGGCCGCCGCCCGGTCGCCGGCACCGACCGTGCCGAGCTGGTACGGCTCATGGTCGGACGGCCCCTGGGGGAGCTGTTCCCCCGGGCGCCGGAGCAGCGGTCCGACGGCCCGGTGCGGCTGCGCGTGCAGGGCCTGACCACGACCCCCGCGCCCGCGAGCACTCGCACGCCGCTGCACTCGGTGGACTTCGAGGTCCGGGCCGGGGAGATCCTCGGCGTGGCCGGGCTGATGGGTGCCGGGCGCAGCGAGGTGCTGGAGGCCCTCTTCGGGGCCGGCGACCGGGTCCGGGGCGAGATCACGCTGAACGACAGCCCGTACACCCCGCACACCCCCCGTACGGCGATCCGCCGGGGCATCGCGCTGGTCGCCGAGGACCGCAAGGCGCAGAGCCTGGTGATCGGCAACACCGTACGGTTCAACACCACGTTGGCCGCCCTCGACCGCTACCTCAGGCCGTGGCGCACCGTGGACGCCCGCCGGGAGAAGGCGGCCGCGGCCGGCAAGGTCGCGGAGCTGCGCACCAAGACGCACAGCCTGGACGCCGTGGTCGGCACCCTCTCCGGCGGCAACCAGCAGAAGGTGGTGCTGGCCAAGTGCCTGCTCACCGAGCCCTCGGTGCTGTTGCTCGACGAGCCGACGCGGGGCATCGACGTCGGGGCCAAGGCCGAGATCCACGCCCTGATGGACGCCCTCGCCGCCCAGGGCACCGCGATCATCGCCGTCTCCTCCGAACTTCCGGAGCTGATCGGCATGTGCGACCGGATCGTCGTCCTCTGCGAGGGGCGGCTGACCGGCGAGTTCCACCGCGACCCGGCCCACGGGCCGGCCGCGACCCAGGAGGCCATCCTCACCGCGGCGATGGCACGGCAGAACGTTGTGGCCGGACCACCGGCGGACGAGAACGAGGCAGAGAAATGAGCACGACACTCCCACCGGCCCGGGACACCGCCGCCGGCACCGGCGAGCACCCGCGGACGCTGCGCGAGCGCCTGTCCCGGGCCCTGCCGTCACTCGGCTCCCTGCAGAGCTACATCGGCCTGCTGCTGGTGATCGCCGCCGGCATCGTCACCAAGGGCCAGATCTTCTGGAACCAGGACAACCTCACCAACGCCGTCACCGCCTTCGCCTCCCGCGGCATCCTCGCGGTCGGCGTCACCCTCGTCATCCTCACCGCGGGGATCGATCTGTCCGTCGGTTCGGTGCTGGGCATCGGGTCCATGACCGCGGCGATGCTCCTGGTCCACCACGGCCTGTCGCCCTGGGCGATCGTGCCGCTGTGCGCGCTGGTGGGTGCGTTCTTCGGCTTCCTCAACGGGATCGGCACCACCTGGCTGCGCATCCAGTCCTTCGTGATGACCCTGGCCATGCTCTCGGTGGTGCGTGGCATTGACCGGCAGCTGAGCAACAACGTGGCCGTCGGCGTGCAGTTGGTGGACCCCCACGGCCATCTCACGCCCAAGGCCGCCGCCTTCGCCGCGCTGGGCACCCCGGGCCACACCCTCGTCGCCGGCATCGGCTATCCGGTGATCGCGTTCGTCGCGGTCTGTGTCGTGGTGCAACTGCTGCTCTCCAGAACCCGGTTCGGACGGCATGTGTACGCCGTGGGCGGCAACCCCACCGCCGCCCGGCTCTCCGGGGTCAACGTCAGCCTGGTGATCATCACCGTCTTCACGCTCTGCGGCCTGCTGGCCGGCTTCGCCGGTCCGATCGACGCCGCGTACAGCGCCTCGGCCGACCCGCTGGCCGGCACCTCCTACGAGCTGGACGCCATCGCCGCGGCCGTCATCGGCGGCACCAGCCTGGCCGGCGGCAAGGGCACCATCACCGGCACTGCCGTCGGCGCGCTGATCCTCACCCTGCTCGACAACATCCTCGGGCTCAACGCGATCAGCGACAACATGCAGATGATCATCAAGGGTCTCATCGTCGTCGTGGCCGTCGTACTGCAGCGCCCGGGCTTCCTCCAGCCCCTCGTCGAGCCGCTGCGCCGCCTGCGCGCCCGCGCCTGACCCGCACCCCCGCACCACCCCTCACCCTCACCCACGCAAGGAGCAAGGAGTCCGCTGTGTCTGCTGTGTCCGCTGTGTCCCTGAGCCGTCGTACCTGTGTGGCCATCGCCGGCGTGGTCGCCACCGTCGCCGCACTGACCTCCTGCGCCGCACACGCGCCGAAGACCGCCGCCGCCGGCTCGGGCAGCGGCGGCAAGAAGACGTTCGTGGTCGGCTACTCCCAGTCCAACAACGCCGAGCCGTACCGCGCCCAGCTCAACGCGCAGCTGCAGTACTTCGTCAAGAAGTACCCGGACCTCAAGCTGCTGCCCATCACCGACGCGCACCAGGACAGCGCGACTCAGGTGAGCCAGGTGCAGAACTTCATCCAGCAGAAGGTCGACGTCCTGATCCTCTCGCCCAACGAGCCGGCCCCGCTGACCGCCGCGGTGCAGCAGGCCTGCTCCGCGCACATCCCGGTCATCGTCCTGGACCGCACCGTGAACACCGACTGCTACACGTCCTTCATCGGCGGCGACAACTACAAGATCGGCAAGATGGCGGGCGAGGCGGCGGTGCAGGCCCTGCCGCACGGCGGCAACGTGGCCGAACTGCAGGGCACCCTGTCCGACCAGCCGCAGATCGACCGCGACAAGGGCTTCAGAGACGCCATCGCCGGACACCACATCACCATCGTGTACCACCAGGAGGCGAAGTGGCTGAAGGCCAACGCCACCACGATCATGCAGCGTTGGCTCGACCAGAACAAGAAGATCGACCTCGTGTACGGCGAGAACGACGACATGGCCCTCGGCGCCGTCCTCGCCGCCCGCGGCGCCGGCAAGGCCGACGGCATCAAGTTCGTCGGCATCGACGGACTCGCCATCCCGACCGGGGGTATCCGCGCCGTCCAGCTCGGCCAGATGTACACCACGTTCATCTACCCGACCGGCGCCCAGCAGGCAGCGGACACCGCCGAGGCCATCGTGCACGGAAAGACCGTCGGCAAGAAGCAGACCCTGCAGACCACCCAGATCACCAAGGACAACGCCTCGGACATCTACAAGCAGTACGACATGTCGGCCAAGCTGGGCTGAGCCCGGCCGCCCCTCGGACCGCGGCAGGAACCCATGGCCCAGGTCATGGGTACTCCGCTCCCCGGCCCCGCCGTTGTCAGCGGCGGGCGCCACGGGAGCCGGCAGGCCCCGGCCGGACCGCTGCGCCGACGACGGTCCGGCAGTCCTCAGGGCTGATGGCAGACGGCCTCGACGTTGTTCCCGTCGGGATCGCGGACGAAGGCCCCGTAGTAGGACCCGTGGTACTCCGGCCGGAGCCGGGGCGCGTGCAGGCCCTCGGCGCCTGCCGCGAGGGCCGCGGCGTAGAAGGCGTCCACGGCGGCGCGGTCGGCCGCGGCGAATGCGAAGTGCAGTTCGCGGGCGGGCGGGCGCGGTGCCGGTCGCCGGGACCAGCCACAACGGGTGGCTTATGACGCCGAAGCCCAACCCTGCATCAAGGCAGGGAAGTTGTCGTCGGCTTTTCCGCCGGGCGCTCCCCGGCCGAGGACACGTTCTAGTCCTCGAGACGGACCGGCATGAGGATCGAGAACGTGTGCTCGTCGTCGGGCCGGCGGATCGCCAGCGGTGCCGTGGGGGCGCCGACTTCCAGGACCAGCTCGCTGCGGGCACCGGCGGCGAGCGCGTCCAGCAGGAACTCCCGGTTGACGCCGACGTTTTCCTGGTCGTCCTGGCCGTCCTCGCAGAGGGTCACCGTGCCGTCGTCCGCGAACCTGAGCACGCTGACGTCGTAGGACTCGCCGTCCTGCTCGCGCATCTGGCTCGCGCGGACCGGCCCGGTCTCCAGTGCCCTGCGGAAAGCGGCGACATCGACGAGCGCCCGGCGGCCGGCCGGCGGGCGAACCAGGCGGCGGTAGTCGGGGAAGTCGTGGTCGAGGCAGGGGCCGGCCGCCTGACGGTCGGCGGACTCCAGCGACACGCGGCCACCGTCCACGGTGAGCCGCGCCGGCTCCTCGCCCCGCAGCAGTGCCCGCATCGCATCGGCGAGCGGCAGCGGCACGAGGGCCTGCACGCGCGGCCCGTCGTGCCCCGTCGCAGCGGCCCGCGCGACCGCCATCCGGTAGCGGTCGGTGGCCGCCAGGGTCAGTTCGCCTCCCTCCAGGTCGAACAGGATTCCGCCGAGCATCGGCAGATCCGGGTCCGTACCGGCCGCGAAACGGACCGCGTCCAGCGCGGCGGCCAGCTCCTGCGCGGGGACGGACGGCCGGGCGGTGGTGCTGCGGAGTGCGGTCATGGGGTTCTCCCTGCGGTCGAGGAGGTCTCGGAGTGTGGAGAGCTCGCTGCGGGCGTCGGCCAGGCCCAGTTCGAGGCGGCGCAGGTGCGCCTGGAAGAGCCCGCGGACCAGGTCCGTGTCCGCCCCGGACCAGCCGGCCAGGACCAGCCGGATGTCCGCGAGGGGCATGCCGGCCCGGCGCAGACGGGCCAGCAACCGGGCTTCCTCGAACTGCTCCGGCTCGTACCAGCGGTAGCCGCTGACCGGGTCCACCCAAGCCGGAACCAGTACACCGGCACGGTCGTAGAACCGAAGCGCGCTCACGCTCAGTCCGCTGTCCCGGGCCATCTCTCCGATGCCGCGCATCTCGCTCTCCACACCCCGAACTCTGAGGCCTCGACAAGGTCGAGGGTCAACCTGGGCCCGGAAACGTCTTGTCAGTGGCGAGCGTTACGGTCTCCCATGTGACTCCAGACCGACGCCAGGGCGGGCCCGACCGGACGACGCATCCCCGACGCGCGGCGCTGGACCACGTCCTGCGACTGGTCGCGGACGCGCCGTGGAGCGGAACCCTGGTCCTGCGCGGCAGCATGGTCATGCCGGCCTGGCTGGGGGACGCGGCGCGCCAACCGGCCGATCTGGACTGGGTGGTGCTGGAGGAGCCCGCCGGGGTCGACGCGCTGGACCCTTTTCCGTACGTCGACCGGATCGACGTCGTGCAGCAGTGGCCCGAGGCCGCCGACGGCGCCGCACGCTACGAGATGTGGACGTACGAGGAGTTCGACACCGGCGGACAGCGGCCCGTGCTCCCGCCCGAAGGGCTGCACTGGCTGTCTGAGGAGGACGCGGCGGACACCGGACCCCCGTACGCCGACCTGCTCGAACGCGTGGCCCGGCACCCCGAGGCCGCCCCCGGTCTCCTCCTCGACGCGGACAACGCACGCGTCGACGGCACCTGGACCTACGCCGAGTACGACACGCCGGGTGTGCGCCTGCTCATCCCCTGGCGCGCGGACGGCCTGCCACCCGGCGAGGCGCGCCTGGACTTCGCCCGCGACGAACGACTGCCCGAGCCCCCGGTGTGGACGCTGATACCGCGCGGCGACGGCGGAAGCCCCGTCCCGGTGCGCACGGCGAGCCGTGAGCTGTCCCTGGCCTGGAAGCTGCTGTGGCTGCACACCGACAGCCGGGACGGACGCCGCGCACAGGGCAAGGACCTGTACGACGCGGTCCTCCTCGCCGAGGCCCAGGACACCCTGCCGCTTCCGCCGCGCCTGCTGCGGAAGGTCTTCGACGGGGCGGCGACCGCCGCGGACCCGCATGCCCTCGACCCGGCCGCGGTGCTCCGGTGGGACGTGGACTGGACCGCGTTCCAGGAGCGGCACCCCGCCGTGCGGGGAACGGCGGAGGACTGGCTCCGCCGCCTGGCCGGGGCACTGCCTCCGCTCACCGGGGAACGAGCCTTCCACACGCCTCCGATACCCCATGCGCGCTGACGTACCGCGAAAATCACGTGCCCCGGCCGCGTCCGTCTCGTACCTTCATGCCGTACCGAGCGCCGCCAGGACCGTACGGCGGCGCTGTCGTCCGACACAGAGGGGAGCCCGGCCGTGCACGCACGCACCGCTGTCGTCGCTCCCCGTTCCCGGTACGAGGTGATCCTCGTGTCCTCTGTCGGCCGGTGCCCGCTGCGCGGCCGGCACCGGAGACCCGTGACGCCCCGCTGAACCCCGGACGCACGGGTGATCGCGCTGCCCTTTTCCCCGATCCAGGCCTCTACGTCAGGCCTGATCCGCAGAAAGGCCCTGGGCCGTGCGCACGAACACCACCACCCTCGCCGCGATCCGCAACCTCGGCATCCTCGCCCACGTCGACGCGGGCAAGACCACCGTCACCGAGCGGATCCTGTACGCGACGGGCACCACCCACAAGCGGGGCGAGGTGCACGACGGCACCACCGTCACCGACTTCGACCCGCAGGAACGCGACCGCGGCATCACCATCTTCGCCGCCGCCGTCAGCTGCGCCTGGGACGGACACCGGATCAACCTCATCGACACCCCCGGCCACGTCGACTTCGCCGACGAGGTCGAGCGCTCACTGCGCGTCCTGGACGGTGCGGTCGCCGTGTTCGACGCCGTCGCCGGCGTCGAGCCGCAGAGCGAGTCGGTGTGGCGGCAGGCGGACCGGCACGGCGTGCCGCGCATCGCGTTCGTCAACAAGATGGACCGGGCGGGCGCCGACCTGGACCGGGCCGTCGAGTCCATCCGGCAGCGACTGCACCCCGTACCGCTCGTCGTCCAGCTTCCCATCGGCGCGGAGGACGGGTTCACGGGTGTCGTGGACCTCGTACGGATGCGTGCGCTGGTCTGGGCCGACGGCTCGGGTACGGCCGTGGAGGGGCCCGTGCCCGAGTCGCTGAGCGAGGAGGCGGTACGGCGGCGACGGGCGCTGGAGGAGACCGTGGCGGAGCTGCACCCGGCCGCCCTGGAGGAGTTCTACGACCGGGAGACGCTCGGCGCCGACACCCTCGCCGCCACCCTGCGGGACCTCACCCGCACCGGGGACGGCGTGGTCGTCCTGTGCGGCTCCGCCTACCGCAACCGCGGCGTCGAGCCGCTGCTCGACGCGGTCGTGGCCTATCTGCCCTCACCGCTGGACGTCCCCGCCGTACGGGGTGTCCACGAGGGCTCGGAGCAGGAGCGCGCCGCCGACCCCGAAGTGCCGTTCTCGGGGCTCGTGTTCAAGGTGAACGCGGGCGCCACCGGGCGGCTGGCCTACGTGCGCGTGTACTCGGGCACCGTCGAGAAGGGAGACACCGTGTGGGACCCGGGCACCGGGCGCACCGAGCGCGTGGCGCGCATCCTGCGGGTCATGGCGGACCGGCACGCCCAGCTGGAGAGGGCGGTCGCCGGTGACATCGTCGCGCTCGCGGGGGTGAAGTCGGCGCGGGCCGGCTCCACGCTGTGCGATCCCGGAGCCCCGCTGCTCCTGGAACCGCCCGTGTCCGCCGAGCCCGTGGTGTCGGTCGCGGTCGAGGCCCGGCGCGCCACGGACACCGGCCGGCTGGCGACGGCGCTGGCGCGGCTGGCCGAGGAGGACCCCTCGCTGGTGGTGCGCACCGACGCCGAGACCGGGCAGACCGTGCTGTCCGGGATGGGCGAACTGCACCTGGAGGTCGCGGTGGAGAAGATCCGCCGCGACGGGGGACCGGAGGTCACCGTGGGCCGGCCGCGGGTCGCCTACCGGGAGACGGTCGTCGAGACGGTCACCGGGTTCGTGTACCGGCACGTCAAACAGGACGGCGGGGCGGGGCAGTTCGCCCATGTCGTGCTGGACGTGGAACCTCTCGGGCCCGAAGTCGGCGCCACCGGCTTCGAGTTCCGCTCCTTCGTGGTCGGCGGCCATGTGCCGCAGGAGTACGTGCGCGCCGTCGAGGCCGGGTGCCGGGACGCGCTCGCCGAGGGGCCGCTGGACGGGCACCCGGTGACCGGGCTGCGGGTCACGCTCACCGACGGCTCCACCCATGTGAAGGACTCCTCCGACACGGCCTTCCGCACCGCCGGCCGGCTCGGGCTCCGCCAGGCCCTGCGCGCCTGCGCGACGGCCCTGCTGGAACCGGTCGCCGAGGTCACGGTGACCGTGCCGGAGGATGCCGTCGGCTCGGTCCTCGGCGACCTGGCGGCCCGGCGTGCCCGGGTCGGCGGCTCCGAGACCCGTGGCGGCGCGGCCGTACTGACCGCGACCGTGCCACTGGCCGAACTGTTCGGCTACGCCACCCGGTTGCGCAGCCGCACCCAGGGCCGCGGCACCTTCACGACCCGCCCGGCCGGCCGCTCTCCCGATCGGCGCCCGGTCCAGGTCCACTAGCGGGTTGGGGCCCGCACCACCAGCCGACGCGGCGGGTGGTGCGGGCCCCTCGGGAGACGCGTGAGTTCACGGCGCCCGACGGCGTGACCTCGCGCGGGGCGCTGTACGTTCCCGACCGGCCAGATCGAGGAGTGGCGGCGCGCCATCAGCTGCCTGGAGTCGCGCCCGCGAGATCATCGGGCTGGGCGACGCGTTCGATGGCCTGGGCTGCGACGGCCACGTCGAAGACGCCGAGTTCGGCCTGAAGGCCGGAAGCGGTGCCGGGGTGTGAACGGCGCTGCGGCGATTGCGTGGACGGTGACGCCACGTGACCGTAACGGTCGCGGACCCGAACAAGGCGACGCCGAATGCGTCGAGCAGACGAACATCTTCGTTGACGAGAACGAACTCCTTCTCCGGAGAGAACAGAGGAACGACGAAAATATGCGGACTTCCCCCGCCCCTGTCCCGTCCTGGACCGTGGGCGACATCACCGTCCACCGCATCGACGAGACTCTCCTGCCGCCCGCTACCGGACCGTGGCTGCTGCCCGACGCCACCCCCGAGGTGGTGGCCGGCCAGGACTGGCTGCAGCCTCAATTCGCCGACCACGAAGGCATCCTGCGCCTCGACAGCCACAGCTTCGCGTTCGTCGTCGACGGGCTGCGTGTTCTCGTCGACACCGGCATCGGCAACGGCAAGGAGCGGGCCAACCCGGCCTGGCACAACCTGCACACCGACTTCCTTGAGCGCCTCACCGACGGCGGTTTCGCCCCGGACTCCGTCGACCTGGTGATCCTCACCCACCTGCACGCCGACCACGTCGGCTGGAACACGCGGGAGGTCGACGGCGAATGGGTCCCCTCCTTCCCCGACGCCCGCTACCTCACCTCCCGCACCGAGCGGGAGTTCTGGGCCACGTACGACATGGACGAGCCGCGCGCACAGATGTTCCGCGACTCCGTGATCCCGGTCGAGCAGGCGGGTCTGCTGGACCTCGTCGACGTCCCGGCCGCGGGCGTGGAAATCGCCCCGGGCCTACGCCTGACGCCGACGCCCGGCCACACCCCCGGCCACGTCGCCGTCGAGCTGACCAGCCGGGGCGAGAAGGCGCTGATCACCGGCGACTGCATCCACCACCCGGTCCAGCTCGCCCACCCCGCCATCGGGGCCTGTGTCGACATCGACCCGCAGCAGTCCGAGGCCACGCGCCGCCGACTGCTCGGCTCCCTGGCCGACACGGACACCCTCGTCCTCGGCACCCACTTCGCGCCTCCCACAGCCGGCCGCGTGATCACAGCAGGGGACGCCTACCGGCTGCTGCCCGTCCCCGCAGCCTGACGGGCCGTCCTTCCCGCCCGAGTGCGGCCGCCGCGGCCCGTACGCGGACTGACCGATCAGGAGAGGCAGAAACTGCAGCACGTCGTGCGCCGGGGCAGCACCAGATCGGTGCGCTGCCGGCGCGCGATGGTGCTGTCGGCTTCGGCCGGTGGGAACCGGGTGCCGGTGATCGCCCAGCCGGCGCAGGCCGGCCGGTCGCCGGCCCAGCGCGTGCCGCCTCATCGGCCCGTCGGCACACAACCGTTGCAGAACGGCGCTCCGGCTCTCCCGCCGCAGGTCAGGCGCCGTACGACTGCCCAACGCCGCCACCCGGCCCCCCTGTTCTCCGGCGTTTCTCCGTGCTTTTCCGGCCTGTTCGGCCCTTCGACGCTGCCGGATCTCTTGACGAGCGTTTCCCGGGAGGTTTAACTCACGTCCTAAATTAAGCCATGAGGGGCTTCGGGGGCCGAACGGGTCCTCGCCGGCCCTCGCCGGCCCTCGCCGGTCCGCGCGGGTCGTCGAGGACCGGCGCGGGCGTCGGCTTCCGTGAGCGACCTCGAGGTTCTCGACTCCCGGAAAGGGACACCAGGAGCCATGCGCAGCATCCGAGCCGCGGCCACAGGCGCCGTCACCCTGTCTCTCGTCCTCGCGGCCACGGCCTGCGGAGGCGGCTCGTCCAGCGGCGGTGGGTCCAACGACTCGCCGAAGACGCTGACGTACTGGGCCTCCAACCAGGGCGCCAGCATCGCCGTCGACCAGCAGGTCCTCCAGCCCGAACTCGACAAGTTCCAGAAGCAGACCGGGATCAAGGTGAAGCTGGAGGTCGTGCCCTGGACCGACCTGCTCAACCGGATCCTCACCGCGACCACCTCGGGTCAGGGCCCGGACGTGCTGAACATCGGCAACACCTGGAGCGCCTCCCTGCAGGCGACCGGCGCCCTGCTGCCCTGGGACACGGGGAACTTCGCCAAGATCGGCGGCAAGGACCGGTTCGTCGACTCCGCGCTCGGCTCGACCGGCGCGGCGGGCAAGGACCCCGCCGCGGTCCCGCTCTACTCGATGGCGTACGCCCTCTACTACAACAAGAAGATCTTCGCCGACGCCGGGATCACGCAACCACCGGCCACCTGGGCCGAGTTGATCGCCGACGGCAAGAAGATACAGGCCAAGGGCAAGTCCGCGCTCGGCGCCGAGGGCTCGAACCCGGCGGAGAACATCCACCACGTCTTCGTCTTCGCCAAGCAGCGCGGCGCCGACTTCTTCACCGCCGACGGCAAGCCGGACTTCACCGCCCCCAAGGTGGTGGACGCGGTGCAGAGTTACGTCGACCTCATGGCCAAGGACAAGGTCATCCCGACCGGCGACGCCGAGTACGCGCAGAACCAGTCCGTCAGCGACTTCGCCAAGGGCAAGCAGGCCATGCTGCTGTGGCAGTCCGCCTCCGCCAACCTCAAGTCCCAGGGCATGAGCGAGGACGCCTACGGCATCGCGCCCGTCCCGGTGATCTCCGGCACCCCCGGCCCCGGTACCCAGGTCGACTCGATGGTCGCCGGCATCAACCTCGCCGTCTTCAAGAACACCCACAACCTCGACGGCGCCACGAAGTTCGTGAAGTTCATGACCTCCGACGAGGAGCAGAAGATCCTCAACAAGGCCTACAGCACCATCCCGCCCGTGAAGTCCGCACAGGCGGACGCGGCCTTCAGCACACCTGCCAACACCGTGCTGAAGAACACCTTCACCACCAGCGCGGCCGCACTGCCGCAGGTCGCGTCCGAGTCGCAGTTCGAGACGGCGGTCGGTACGGCCGTCAAGGACCTGTTCGCCGACGCCGCCGCCGGGCGCGCGGTGACCACCGACTCGGTCAAGGCCGCGCTGCAGAAGGCCCAGCAGCAGATGCCGGCGGCGTGAGCGGGACCATGACGACGACCACCGCCTTCAAGGAGCCGGTGCGGCACACCACCCCCGGTACGGCGGCGCGCGGACCGCGCCGCCGTACCGGGCGGCTGCGCCGCGTCTCCCTGCCGTATCTGCTGCTCCTGCCCGCCCTGCTGCTCGAACTCCTCGTCCACCTGGTGCCGATGGTCATCGGCATCGTGATGAGCTTCAAGGAGCTCACCCAGTTCTACATCCGCGACTGGAGCACCGCCCCCTGGTCCGGCCTCGGCAACTACAAGGCGTCGGTGAACTTCGACGCGCCCGTCGGCCAGGCCCTGCTGCACTCGTTCTTCGTCACCGTCGGCTTCACCCTGCTGTCGGTCGGCCTGTGCTGGCTGATCGGCACCGCCGCCGCGGTCTTCATGCAGGACACCTTCCGCGGCCGCGGCCTGCTCCGGGCCCTGTTCCTGGTGCCGTACGCCCTGCCGGTCTACGCGGCCGTCATCACCTGGGTGTTCATGTTCCAGCACGACAACGGCCTGGTGAACCACGTCCTGCACGACCAGCTGCACCTCACCGGCAAACCGTCGTTCTGGCTGATCGGCGACAACAGCTTCTACGCCCTGCTCACCGTGTCGGTGTGGAAGGGCTGGCCGTTCGCCTTCCTCATCGTGATGGCCGGACTGCAGAACATCCCCCGGGAGCTGTACGAGGCCGCCGCGCTGGACGGCGCCGGGATGTGGCAGCAGGTCCGCCGCATCACCCTGCCGTCCCTGCGCCCGGTCAACCAGGTCCTGGTGCTGGTCCTCTTCCTGTGGACGTTCAACGACTTCAACACGCCGTACGTGCTGTTCGGCAAGTCCGCCCCCGAGGCCGCCGACCTCATCTCGGTCCACATCTACCAGGCGTCCTTCGTCACCTGGAACTTCGGCACCGGTTCCGCCATGTCCGTCCTGCTGCTGCTCTTCCTGCTCGTCGTGACGGGCGGGTACCTGCTGTTCACCTCGCGCGGACGGAGGGCCGCCGCCGATGTCTAGCCCGCCCCTCGCCTCACCGACGCGCAACTCGCCCATGGCGCCCCCGCGTTCCTTCATCTGGTCCCGCCGGATCTTCCTCACCCTGCTCACCGGATTCGTGCTGGTCCCGGTGTACGTGATGGTCTCCAGCTCGCTGAAGCCGCTCGCGGACGTCACCGGCAGGTTCCGCTGGCTGCCCAGCGGGCTCACCATCCGGCCGTACATCGACATCTGGTCGACGGTCCCGCTCGCGAAGTACTTCGTGAACTCGCTGATCGTGGCGGGCGCGGCGACGGTCTGCTCGGTGGTCATCGCCGTGTTCGCGGCCTACGCCGTCAGCCGCTACGACTTCCGCGGCAAGCGGGTCTTCACGGTGACGGTCCTGTCGACGCAGATGTTCCCGGGCATCCTCTTCCTCCTCCCGCTGTTCCTGATCTACGTCGACATCGGCAACGCCACCGGCATCGCCCTGTTCGGCTCCCGCGGCGGCCTGATCCTCACCTACCTCACCTTCTCCCTCCCCTTCTCCATCTGGATGCTGATCGGGTACTTCGACTCGGTGCCGCGCGACCTGGACGAGGCGGCCCTGGTGGACGGCTGCGGCCCGCTCGGCGCGCTGCTCAGGATCGTCGTACCGGCGGCGGTCCCCGGCATCGTCGCGGTCGCCGTCTACGCCTTCATGACCGCCTGGGGCGAGGTGCTCTTCGCGTCCGTCATGACCAACGACACCACCCGCACCCTCGCCGTCGGCCTCCAGGGCTACTCCACCCTCAACGACGTCTACTGGAACCAGATCATGGCCGCCTCGCTGGTCGTCAGCGTGCCCGTGGTCGCCGGGTTCCTCCTCCTGCAGCGCTATCTCGTCGCCGGTCTGACGGCAGGCGCCGTCAAGTGACCCGAGTGACCAACACCCCGCATTCCGAAGGGACTTCCGTGTCCGAACGCATCGACCTCGCCGCACTCCCGCACGACTTCCTGTGGGGCACGGCCACCGCGGCGTACCAGATCGAGGGGGCCGTCGCCGAGGACGGCCGTACGCCCTCGATCTGGGACACCTTCTCGCACACCCCGGGGAAGATCGCGAACGGCGACACCGGAGACGTCGCCTGCGACCACTACCACCGCTGGCGCGAGGACATCGGCCTGATGCGGCAACTCGGCGTCAACGCCTACCGGTTGTCGGTGGCCTGGCCGCGCGTCGTCCCCGGCGGCACGGGCCCGGTGAACCCCAAGGGCCTGGCCTTCTACGACGAGCTCGTGGACGCCCTGCTGGAGGCCGGCATCACCCCGTCCGTCACCCTCTACCACTGGGACCTGCCGCAGGTCCTCCAGGACCGCGGCGGCTGGCCCGAGCGGGACACCGCCTTCGCGCTCGCCGAGTACGCCTCGGCCGTCGCCGCCCGCCTCGGCGACCGCGTGAAGCTCTGGACGACCCTCAACGAGCCCAGCTGCTCGGCCTGGATCGGCCACCTGGAGGGCAAGATGGCCCCGGGCTGGACGGACCTCACCGCCGCCGTACGCGCATCCGTCCATCTGCTGCTGGGCCACGGCCTCGCCACCCAGGCGATCCGTGCCGCCGCGCCCGGCGCCCAGGTCGGCATCGTCAACAACCTCTCCACCGTGCACGCGGCCACCGACCGCCCCGAGGACATCGCGGCCGCCCGCCGCCACGACGGCCATGTCAACCGCTGGTGGCTCGACCCGGTGCACGGCCGCGGTTTCCCGGCCGACATGGTGGAGACGTACGGCACCGAACTCCCGCTCTACTCGGGCGACTTGGCGACCATCGCGACCCCGCTGGACTGGCTCGGCCTGAACTACTACTTCCCCGCGCACGTCGCCGACGCCCCCGACGCCCCGGCGCCGTACGTCCGCGCTGTGCGCCGCGAGGGCGTACCGCGCACCGGCATGGACTGGGAGATCGACGCGAACGGCATCGAGACGCTGCTGCTGCGGCTCACCGAGGACTACGGCGCCCGGAAGATCCACGTCACCGAAAATGGTTCCGCCTTCCCGGACGTGGTCCGCCCCGACGGCAGCATCGACGATCCCGAACGCCAGGACTACCTGGAGCGCCACCTCGCCGCCTGCGCCTCCGCCGCCCGCAAGGGCGCCCCCCTCGCCGGCTACTTCGCCTGGTCCCTGCTGGACAACTTCGAGTGGGCCTACGGCTACGACAAGCGCTTCGGCCTGGTCCACGTCGACTACCGCACCCAGGTGCGCACGATCAAGGGCAGCGGCCACCGGTACGCCGACCTCGTCCGCACCCACCGCGGCCAGACCCGCCGGGCCGCCTGAGCCGGGCCCGGCCGACGGGCCGGTGGGCACGGTACCGGCCGCCCGAATGCCTGGGCGGCCGGTACGGCTCACGGTCGGTTTCCTCGCCGGCCCGGCTCAACCCGCACGAGCCGTTCCGAGGCTCGGTAGCGTGTGGGCCAGGAGTGAGGAGAGGGGTCGGCGCGATGACGGACGGCTTGGGGTGGATCGGCGAGCACTGGTACAGCGGTGCGATCGTCAAGGACGGGATGCTCTCGGACATCTGCCTCACGACGGTGCGGGGCGTGGACCCGGTGGACTTCGTGGTCCGCCTCGGCGCGGACCGCCGCACGGCCGAACGGCCCGCACTCTTCAAGGACTTCGACAGGCTGAGCGTGGACCCGGGCGACAGTGTGGCGATGTTCGGCCGCAGCGGCGAGTGGGCGTACGTCCTGGAGGTCGAGCGGTCCACCTGGCACCTCATCGTCCTCGACCGGCTGGGCCAGGACACCCTGGTGGGTCAGGGGGACGAACTCATCTGCCTGGATCGCTTTCTGCACGAGTCCCCGTGGGTGTACTACGGCGACGCAGCCGGCGAAATGAGGTCCATCGAGCCCGGCGAGAGCCTGCTGGAGACCGCGTTCCCGCTCACGGACCGGCTCGGGGCGTTCGCCGCACTGGATGCGGCCATGCGCCAGGCCGGGGCGGTGCGGGAGACCTTCCCCGGCTGCGAGGACCCCGAGGACGAGGACGAGGACGAGGAGTTGGCGAGGCGGCTGTTCGGTGCGGTGGGCGAACATCTCGGGCTGTCGCTGCCGCGTCGGGAGATCGAGCAGGGGCTGCTGCCCGCGGTGCACCTGCCCTCGCCCCTGTGAACCGGTAGCGGCGGGGCCGCCGCGCCCTCTCGGCGCGGCGGCCCACTCTCAGCAAAGCGATGCTATTGGTTGTTCGCGGTCATGGTGCACTTCACGGTCGTGCTGTCATCGGAGCACGCCGCGCTCATGTTCGTGTTCAGCCAGTACGGGTCCCGGTCGAGCAGACGCTGGTTCGCGTTGAAGGTCGCGAACCCGGCCATCGAACCGCTGTTGTCGCTTCCGGAGATCGCGGAACGTCCGCAGACCTCCTTCCAGGTCGGCACGAGGCCGTCGATGTTGAACAGGTGCACGGCGCCGTCCTGCTTGCTCGCAAGGGTGTTGTAGGTGGAGTTGAACGCGTACTCATCGCAGTTCGGCTTGTCCGTCGTACCGTTGAGGGCGCTGGTGTCGCCGTTGGCCGCCGCCCATCCGGTGGGGCAGATCACGGTCCGGTTGCCGCTGATGTCGCCGTCGGGCAGGAAGCACAGCGGCTTGCTGTCGGCCTGGCTGCCGGGGTGGTTGGCCAGCTTGTGCTGGATCAGCCAGGCGTGTGACGCGGCCTGCGGGTACTTCGCCGCGTTGAAGGTGTAGGTCGCCACGTAGTTGTGGAACAGCTGGGGGCTGAACAGGGTGGAGATGCAGTCACCGGACGCCGGGACAGCCTGGTCGGCGGAGGTCGAGTTCCGCCCAGACCGTCTTGCCGGCGGGCGGGTACGGTTCCGTGCCCCAGCGGTCGGCGAGGGCGGTGACGAGGAGGAGGCCGCGGCCCGACTCGGCCTCCTCCTCCGGCCGGACTGCCGTGGTAGGTGCGGGGAGTTGGTCGCCGCGTGCGTCGCTGACCGCGATGCGCAGCATTCCGGCGGCGGCGTCGAGGGTGAGGGCGAGGCGGAAGTCCCGGCCCTGGACCCTGCCGTGAAGGGCCGCGTTGGCGGCGAACTCGGCGACGATCTGCTCGGCGCGTTGCATGACGGTGGGTGATACCTCCCAGGCGCGGAGCTGTTCGGTGGCGAGCAGCCGGGCCAGGCGTGCGCCTCTGCGGGTGGACGACAACAACTGGGAGAACGTGTGCAGGGCCGCCGGGAGTTGGGGCACGGGGGTCTTCATGGGGCCACCGTGACGGGCGCGCGGGTGTGTGAGCCAGGGGTGCGGCCCGTACGGTGCGTCAGCGTACGGGCACGATCGGTGGACGGTACGGGGATCATGCCGTCACTCTGGGTGCTGTCGGGCGCGGGGCGCAGCACGGTACGTACGCACCTGGAGGTGGCCGGGGATGGCTGTTGGCGCGAGTGAGGTCGAGGACGTCGCGGTCTGCGAGGCGGAGCGGGAGCCGGACCCCTCCGACAGTCTGCGCACGTTCGGGGCGGTCGTCCAGGCCCTGAGGGAGCATGCGGGGCTCAGTAGGGCGGAGTTCGCGGAGCTGGTCCGGTTCTCCAAACACACGGTGGAGTCCGTGGAGTTGGGGAGGCGGATGCCGGACGAGTCCTTCGTGGAGCGGGCGGAGGAGGCGCTGGGCAACACCGGGGCGCTGAGGAGGGCGGCGAAGTTCCTGACGCGGGGGGGAGGCGGGGCTGGCGGCCTGGTTCCGGCGGTGGGCGAGGCTGGAGAAGGTGGCGGTGAGTCTGTGTACGTATGAGTGCCGGTTGGTGCCGGGGCTTTTGCAGTCGGAGGGGTACATGCGTGCTCTCTGCGAGAACGACATCCCACCTCTCTCGGATGACGCGTTGGAGACGACAGTTCAGGCGCGGTTGGAGCGGCAACGGTTGCTGGCAGAGCGCCCGAACACCGCCTTTGACTTCATCGTTGAAGAGGCAGTGTTCATGCGCCGTCTCGGCGGCTTGGACGTGACCCGCAACCTGATCAACCACGTCCTGGAGGCCATTGCGCCGAGGAACGTTACGCTTCAGATCATGCCTGCGAACGCCGAGCACCACGCATGCATGGCTGGGCCGATCCAGCTGTTGGAGACCGCTGACGGCAGTTGGCGTGGGTACTCCGAAGGGCAAGAGAACGGCCGCTTGATCGCTGACCCAAAACAGGTCAGCCGACTGCACATGCGCTATGCAAGACTGCGCTCGCAGGCCCTCTCCCCGAAGGACTCCGTGGGCCTACTGGAGCGGATGCGAGGAGCGCTATGACCACGTCCGAACTCGACTGGTTCAAGTCCAGCTACAGCAGCGCACAGGGGGACAGCTGCATCGAGGTCGCCGTCACCGAGCAGGCCGTGCACGTGCGCGACTCCAAGGACGTCACGCGCCCCGACTTCGCCGTCGGCCGGGACGGCTGGGCGCGGTTCGTGCGATACGCGGCCGCGCGCTGAAGCGGACTTGAGGCGTGCCGGTGGCTCCCGTCAGCGGGGCCAACGGTACGCCTCTACTGAGCGCGAGGCCGTGGATGGTCGGCTCACACACCTCCGTGAAACTCCTGTCACCCCGCGTACGTGCGTCGCGCCGCGGGTGAGGAGCTGAGGTTCCCGGCCCAGAGCGATGTGAATGAACCGGGCACCGCCTGCCCACGTATCACCCAACCGTGGCAGGATCCCTCACCGTGAGCGCGTCCCCGGCGGTGAGAGGTCTGCGTGCCGTGGTGTTCGCCGCGGTGTGTGTGCTGCTCGCCGCCGCCGGGCACGGGCTCGCCATGGGGGACATGCCGCCGCTGTGGGCGGATGCGGCCGCCTTCGCCGCCGTGGTTGCGCTCGGCTGGGTGCTCGGCGCACGGGAGCGGTCGCAGGCCGGTATCGGCGTGGCCATGCTGCTCACCCAGGCCGGGCTGCACCTCGGCTTCGACGCCGCCCACCCCGCTGCCGGGCGCGCGGCCATGCCCGGCCGCAGCATGGCCTCGATGCACGCCCACGCGGCGACCATGAGTGACGTCCACGCGAGCGCGCACGCGCACCTCACCGCCCACGCCACCGCCGCCCATTTCCTCGCCGCGCTGGCCGCCTCCTGGTGGCTGCGGCGGGGCGAGGCCGCGTTGTGGTCGTTGCTGCGCCGGGCCGGAGCGCTCGTTCCCGGCCTCGTCGCCTGGTGGCGCGACACCTCGCTGCCCGTCCCCGCCGCTCGCGTCCCGCGTGTCCCGGGCGCACCCGAACCGCCCCGCCTGACCCTCCTGCGGTACGCGGTCAGCAGACGCGGACCCCCGACCCCGATCCCGTACTCGCTCTGACACCTGTCCGCACGGTTCACCTGTCACTCGTACGGAGATCGACTCACCCATGTCCGCATTACGTCTCACCGCGCGCCGCGTCGGCGCTGTTGCCGCCCTCGCCGCCGCGACGGTCCTGTTCGCCGCCGGTGCCGCCTCCGCGCACGTCACCGTCCACCCCGACAGCTACGCCAAGGGCGCCACCGACGGCGTGCTGACCTTCCGTGTCCCCAACGAGGAGGACACGGCCTCCACGACCAAGGTGCAGGTCTTCCTGCCCACCGACCACCCCGTGCTCGGCGTGCTCGTGCACCCGCAGGACGGCTGGACCGCCAAGGTCACCACCACCAAGCTCAAGACTCCGGTCAAGACCGACGACGGAACCATCACCGAGGCCGCGTCCGAGATCACCTTCAGCGGTGGCAGGATCGGCGCCGGGCAGTACGAGGACTTCAACGTAGCCTTCGGTCAACTGCCCGATGACACCGGTCAGTTGGTTTTCAAGACCCTGCAGACCTACTCCGACGGCAAGGTCGTGCGCTGGATCGAGGAGCCGGCCGGCGGCGGCGAGCCCGAGAACCCGGCCCCGGTGCTCAAGCTGGCGGCCGGTGACGCGAGCGGCGCTCCATCGTCGGCCAAGACCGCTGCCGCCACCGCCAAGGCCGCCGGCGCCGCCGACTCCACGGCCCGCGGGCTCGGCATCGCCGGACTGGTCGCCGGTGTCCTCGGCCTCGCGACAGCCGCCTTCGTGGTCGTACGGAGCCGCTCCGCACGGCCGTAACCCGCCAAGTCACGGCTGAGGGCCCGGACCGGCGACCGGTCCGGGCCCTCAGCCGCCGTCGGCGGCGCTTGCTCAGCGCCCCACCAGCTCCAGCACCTTCCCCCCGGTCGCCGTCTCCACGCAGATGCGGGAGGTGCGCCACAGCCACCGCACGTCCCGGCCGAAGGACCACAGCAGCGAGCCCAGGGCCACGAGTACGACCGCGAGGTTCGCCAGGTGGGGGAGGAGCTCGGCGCCGGCCAGGAGCAGGGCTATGCCCTGGATCGCGGCGACGGTCTTGCGGGCGAGGGACGGCGGCAGGGGGGCGTTCAGCCAGGGGGCCACGCGAGCCGCGGCGACGAAGGCGTAGCGCATGCCGCCGATCAGCAGGACCCACGGGCCGAGCTGGGTGGAGACGTACACGCTCAGCACCAGGATCAGGAACGCGTCCACCTCCATGTCGAAGCGCGCGCCGAGCGCGGTCGACGTCCCGGTGCGGCGGGCCACCTTGCCGTCGACGCCGTCCAGGAGCAGGGCGACCGCCGTCAGGCCGACCAGCAGGGTCACCGGCGGCGCGCTCTCGAAGGAGTCCGCGACCAGGGCGGTCACCCCGCCCACCAGGGTTGCCCGGCCGAGCGTGACACGGTTCGCGGGGCCGAAGGAGCGCAGGCAGGAGCGGTGCAGGGCCCGGGACAGAACCGCCCAGGTGGCGAAGGCGAACGCCAGGCCCGTCAGCCAGCCGGCCGGCCCCATGCCTATCGCCGTTCCGAGCAGGGCCAGCAGCAGGAGCTGTATGCCCGCTCCCACAGCGGTCTCCTGCTGGGGCCTGGCGTCATACGTGTTGTTCAGGGCCACCGCACACCCTCCGGCCGAGTGACAGAGTCGATCAACGCCGCGTACTGTGCGCGGCCTGTGCACTTCTCGGTACGTGAACAACTTCCCTACTGTTCAGGAGGATGCCGATGAACCGCTCGGCCCGCGCGTTCTGGCTGCGCTCACCCGGCCACGGCGAGCTGCGCGACATCACCCTCGCGGAGCCCGCCGAGGACGAGGTCCTGGTGCGCGCCCTGTACTCCGGAGTGAGCCGTGGCACGGAGACACTGGTGTTCCGCGGCGGGGTGCCGGAGAGCCAACACGCCGTGATGCGGGCGCCGTTCCAGGAGGGCGACTTCCCCGCGCCGGTGAAGTACGGCTACCTCAGCGTCGGCGAGGTGGAGGAGGGTCCGGCCGAGTTGATCGGGCGTACGGTCTTCTGCCTGTACCCGCATCAGAGCCGTTACGTCGTTCGGGTGAACGCCGTGACCGTCGTGCCCGAGCGGGTGCCCGCCGAGCGGGCTGTGCTCGCCGGGACTGTGGAGACCGCCGTGAACGCCCTGTGGGACGCGGCACCGCTGATCGGCGACCGGATCGCGGTGGTCGGCGGCGGCATGGTCGGCTGCTCGGTCGCGGCCCTGCTGGCCCGCTTCCCGGGCGTCCGGCTGCAGCTCGTCGACGCCGACCCTGAGCGCGCGAAGACCGCCGAGGCGCTCGGCGTGGACTTCGCGACGCCCGACAGCGCGCTCGGCGACTGCGACCTCGTCGTGCACGCCAGCGCCACCGAGGCCGGTCTCACCCGCGCGCTGCAACTCCTCGCTCCCGAGGGTACGGTGGTGGAACTGAGCTGGTACGGCGACCGGCGGGTCTCCCTGCCGCTGGGCGAGGCCTTCCACTCCCGGCGGCTCACCTTGCGCAGCAGCCAGGTCGGCACCGTCTCCCCGGCGGCCCGCGCCGGCCGGGACTACGCCGACCGGATGGCGCTCGCCCTCGACCTGCTCGCCGACCCGGCCCTGGACGCGCTCATCACCGGGGAGAGCGCTTTCGAGCAACTCCCGGACGTCATGCCGAAGCTCGCCTCGGGCGAGATCCCCGCCCTGTGCCACCGGATCCGGTACGCCGACACGGGCCTGACCTGAGAAAAGAGTGAGGGAGGGCTGAACGCGGGGAACCGAAGAGCCGTACTACACGGCATCCCCCGACGGGTAAGGAACAGGGGGACCAGACGCGTCGTACCTGGAGGGTCGTCCGTTGTTCAGCATCACCGTCCGCGATCACATCATGATCGCCCACAGCTTCCGCGGCGAGGTCTTCGGGCCCGCGCAGCGACTGCACGGCGCCACGTTCCTGGTGGACGCCACCTTCCGCCGCGAGCAGCTGGACGAGGACAACATCGTGGTCGACATCGGCCTGGCCACGCAGGAACTGCGCCTCATCACCGCCGAGCTGAACTACCGCAACCTGGACGACGAACCCGAGTTCGCCGGCGTCAACACCTCCACCGAGTTCCTCGCCAAGGTCATCGCCGACCGGCTCGCCGAGCGCGTCCACAAGGGCGCCCTCGGCGAGGGTGCCAAGGGGCTGTCGGGCATCGCCGTCACCCTGCACGAGTCGCACATCGCCTGGGCGAGTTACGAGCGTGGCCTGTGACCGGGGCGACCACGGAGCGGGCGCGGCTGGCCTATGTGCCGGCGCAGCCCACAGCCGTCGCCGTCGACAAGGCCGGAATCATCCCCATGTCCCTGCGCACCGTGCACTTCGTCCTGCCGGGCGGCATCGACGACCCGGCCGCACCCAGCGGCGGCAACGCCTACGACCGCCGGGTCTGCCTGGACCTGCCCGGCTTCGGCTGGCAGGTCACCCGGCACGCCGCACCCGGCACTTGGCCGTGCCCCGACCAGGCCGCCCGCGACCACCTCGCCCGCGTCCTGGGCGACCTGCCGGACGACGCGGTGGTGCTGCTGGACGGGCTCGTCGCCTGCGGCGTCCCGGAGCTCGTCACCCCGCACGCCGAGCGCCTGCGCCTGGCCGTGCTCGTCCACCTGCCGCTCGGCGACGAGACGGGTCTCGCCCCGGCCGTCGCCGCCGACCTCGACGCCCGCGAACGCGCCGTGCTGCGCGCCGCGCCCGCCGTCATCGCGACCAGCGACTGGGCGGTGCGCCGGCTCGTCTCCCACCACGGACTCGCACCCGAACGGGTGCATGTCGCCGCGCCCGGCGCCGACATCGCGCCCCTCGCGCCCGGCACCGACGGCGTCTCCCGACTGCTGTGCGTGGCCGCCGTCACCCCGCGCAAGGGCCAGCACCGGCTCGTGGAGGCGCTCGCGACGGTACGGGACCTGCCGTGGACCTGCGACCTGGTCGGCGGGCTCGGCCACGACCCCGCGTACGTCGCACAGTTGCGCGAGACCATCGCCCGGTACGGCCTCGCCGACCGGCTGCACCTGACCGGCCCGCGCTCCGGCGCCGACCTCGACGCCACCTACGCCGCCGCCGACCTGATGGTGCTCACCTCCTACGCCGAGACCTACGGCATGGCGGTCACCGAGGCCCTGGCCCGCGGCATCCCGGTCCTCGCCACCGACGTGGGCGGACTGCCGGAGGCGGTCGGCCGCGCCCCCGACGGCGGGGTGCCCGGCATCCTCGTCCCGCCGGAGGACCCCGCCGCGCTCGCCGCCGAACTGCGCGGCTGGTTCGGCGAGCCCGACGTACGCCGCCGGCTCAAGGCCGCCGCCCGCGGGCGCCGCGCCGCGCTCGACGGCTGGGCCGCCACCGCCCGCAGCCTGGCCGGAGTCCTCGCACGGCTCCCCGAAGCCCCGAGGAGGGCGGCATGACCACGCCGGATACGACGACGAACGGCATCGCGTCGATCCCGGCCCAGGCCGGACCGAGGGAGGTGGGGCCGGTGCGGAGGACCGAGAACGAGAGCGAGCCGGTGCGCGAGGCCCGTCGCGAGGAGACCGGTGTCCAGGGTGACATGGCGATTTCGCAGGCGCCCGGCGCGGGGGAGGACGGCGACGGTGCCGGGGAGTCCGGTGGCGCCGACGGCGGCGGGCAGCGTGGCGTGGACGCCTCGGTCGTCCCGGGCGCCGGGCCCGTCGGCCGACCCGGTGAACGGGCCACCGTACGGCTGCGGAACGACGAACCCGAGGAACCGCCCCGGTACGCGCCCGAATGGCTGAGGTTGCGGGAAGAGGCCGATGCGGTCGCCCGCGCGCAGGACCTGCTGGACCCCTTGCGGATCCGGCTGGCGAACCTGCCGGACCACACCGGCGCCGTCGCCGTGCACGACCTGGGCTGCGGCACCGGCTCGATGGGCCGCTGGCTCGCGCCCCGCCTGGACGGCCCCCAGCACTGGGTCCTGCACGACCGCGACCCCTACCTGCTGCACTTCGCCGCCGTGGGCTCCCCGCGCTCAGCCGCCGACGGCAGCGGTGTCACCGTCGAGACCCGGCGCGGCGACGTCGCCCGGCTGACGCCGGACGCGCTCGCCGGGGCCTCGCTGGTCACCGCCTCCGCGCTGCTCGACGTGCTCACCCGCGAGGAGGTCGTCACCCTCGTCGACGCCTGCGCCGGTGCCGGCTGCCCCGCGCTGCTCACCCTGTCGGTCGCCGGTCGTGTCGAACTCACCCCGGCCGACCCGCTGGACGCGGAGATCACCGAGGCGTTCAACGCCCATCAGCGGCGCGGTGGGCTGCTCGGCCCGGACGCGGTCACCGTGGCCTGCGAGGCGTTCGCCGCGCGCGGGGCCGCCGTACGCGTGCATCCGAGCCCTTGGCGGCTCGGTCCCGAGGAGTCGGCGCTGATCGAGCAGTGGCTGCGCGGCTGGGTGGGAGCGGCCGTGGAACAGTCGCCCGGGCTGCGTGACCGCGCCGAGCGGTATCTGCGGGACCGGCTCGCCGCCTGCGCGGCCGGTGAGCTGCGGGTCGTGGTCCACCACAGTGACCTGCTGGCCCTGCCCCGGCCGACGGGTGGCGCGTGATGAGCTCGCGTCCGGCCGCGACGGAATCCGGGCACCGGGTCACCGCCGGAACCGGCGCCCGCGCGCGCGTGCACGGTGAGGAAACGGTTCACGCGCGCGTGCGCGACGGCGGTCCGGCCGATGTGTGCGTGTACGGCGTCGGCGCGATGCACACGCGCGTGCCGAGCGGGAGCATCGCGCACGCGGCCCGCGAGACCGGGACCGGGCTTCCGGAACCGCCCGATTCGGGGTCCGCGCAGCCCACGGCCACCCGGCACCCCCGCCCCCGCTTCCGCGCGCTGCGCACCCACTTCGGCACCGCCGTCGGCGTCGTCATCCTCGGGGCCCTGCTGTGGCGGCTGGGCACGGGTGTGCTCCTCGACGGGCTGAGGCGGATCGACGCCACGACGGTCCTGGCCGCGCTGGGCATCGGCGTGGTGACCACCGTGCTCAGCGCCTGGCGCTGGCAGTTGGTGGCCCGAGGCCTGCGCATCCGGCTGCCGCTGGGCCCCGCCGTCGCCGACTACTACCGGGCGCTGTTCCTGAACGCGGCGCTCCCCGGCGGGATCCTGGGCGATGTGCACCGGGCGGTCCGGCACGGACAGAGCGCCGGTGACCTGCGGCGCGGGGTGAAGGCCGTCGTACTGGAACGCGTCGCCGGGCAGCTCGCGCTGGCCGTGCTCGCCGTGGTGGCCCTGCCGACGCTGCCGTCCCCGGTCCGCGCCGAGGCCCGCGACCTCGCACCGCTGGTCGCCCTGGCGGCGGCCGGCGCGCTCGCCATAGCTCTCGCCCTGCGCATGAACCGTACGTCCTCCCGCCGGGCCGGGGGCCTGCGCACCGCCCTCGGCGAGGCACGCCAGGGCCTGTTCTCCCGCCGGGGCGGACCGGGCATCGCACTGTCATCGGCCGTCGTCCTCGCCGGGCACCTGGCGATGTTCGTCGTGGCGGCCCGGGTCGCCGGCTCGGCCGCCTCCGTCGGGGCACTGGTCCCGCTCGCGGTCCTCGCCCTGGTCGCCATGGGGCTGCCGCTGAACGTCGGGGGCTTCGGGCCCCGCGAGGGCGTCACCGCCTGGGCGTTCGGCGCCGCGGGGCTCGGCGCGGGCACCGGGGTCGCCGTCGCGGTCGTGTACGGCGTGCTGAGCTTCGTGGCGAGCCTGCCCGGCGCCGTCGTCCTCGTCGTGCGCTGGTACGCCGGCCTGCGCGCCGGGGCGGCCACGGCGAACCCCGCCCCGGACCCCGGCACGGCCGCGACGGACGGTCCGCGGCCCGCGCCGCACCCCGCGTCCCCGGACGGCGCCCCGCCAGGACAGGACACCGCGCCCGCGCGGGACTACCCGCGCCCCGCCGCGGACGTGAGCA
Source organism: Streptomyces sp. NPDC001093 (assembly GCF_040298985.1). Classification (NCBI taxonomy): domain Bacteria; kingdom Bacillati; phylum Actinomycetota; class Actinomycetes; order Kitasatosporales; family Streptomycetaceae; genus Streptomyces; species Streptomyces sp. NPDC001093. The sequence continues at coordinate 53,032 of NZ_JBEPBF010000007.1, forward strand.
ACGCGAAACACGACTCGAAGGATTCCGCGAGGCTCGCCAGCAGTTCCTTCCCCTTTTCCGCCGAACCCAGGGAAGGACGGCCGATGACGCCGGATTCGGTATAGGCGGACATTCCCACGGTGAGCAGATGACGACGGTCGTCAGCGGTGAAATCGGCGGACTCGTAACCAGGGCGGACGAATTCGGGATGAGCGTGCAGCAGAATCGAGGTCTCGATTTCCCCCGCGTGCATGTCGGTGAGCAGCGAGGTGCGTACCCCCGCCCGCTCCCGCGCCGCCTCCCAGTCCTCGAGGGCCGGGAACAACGCCATCCGCTCACCGCGCGCGGAGGCTTCCTGGACGACGTTGCCCAGAACATAGTTGCCGCCGTGCCCGTTGACCACGACGAGCGCGTCGACGCCCGAGCGGCGCAGCGACGCGGCGATGTCCGAGACCACCGCATGGAGGGTCACGGCGGAGATGCTGACGGTCCCCGGCCAGTCCGCGTGCTCGTGCGAGCAGGAGACCGTCACCGGGGGAAGGAGGTGCACCGGGTACGCGGCGGCGATCTCCCGCGCCACGGCACAGGCGACGAGCGTGTCGGTCGCCAGCGGAAGGAACGGACCGTGCTGTTCGAAACTGCCGACGGGAAGGACGGCGACCTGTGTTGAAACGCCCGCCCCCCGCATCCGTACCTCTTCGGTGGTGTCCGCCGGCATCACGCCGTGCGCCACGCCGTTTGTCCCACATGCCGCCGCACGCGCGCCCGAACCACTCATCGTTTCACGGCCTTTCGTCTCTGCTTAGGAATCAGATCATGACAGAAAACACCGGCTTCAACATGGGCGTCCTCGGCAAGAAGTCCCCGCGGCGTTCGGGCGCGGAACGCGTCGTGAATGCACCGCTGCCCACCGTGTACGGCAAATTCCAGGCGATCGGCTACCTGGACCACGACCGCGGTGACGAACAAGTGGCCCTGGTGTACGGCGAGATCGGCACCGAGAACGTGCTGATCCGGCTGCACTCCGAATGCCTGACCGGGGACGCGTTCGGTTCCCGGCACTGCGAGTGCGGCGATCAGCTGGAGGCCGCGCTGCGCGCCGTCGTCTCCGAAGGCAGCGGGATCGTCGTCTACCTGAGGGGCCACGAGGGCCGCGGCATCGGGCTGCTCGCCAAGCTGCGCGCGATGGCCCTGCAGGCGGAGGGCCTGGACACGGTGGAGGCGAACCTCGCGCTCGGCCTGCCGGTCGACGCCCGCGACTACGGCATCGCCGCGGAGATCCTGCACGACCTCGGGGTGCGCTCGGTACGCCTGATGTCCAACAACCCCCGCAAGCGCGAGGCGCTGGTGCGGCACGGGATCCAGGTCGCCGAGCAGGTGCCGCTGCTGATCGAGCCGTGCGAGAGCAACATCACGTATCTGCGCACCAAGCGGGAGCGGATGGACCACATCCTGCCCCATCTGGACGCCGTCGCCCACGGCTCCTGAAGCCGGCCGTCCCGGCGTCCGCCGCCTCCCCCCCCCCACGGGCGACGGGCGCCCCGGCGGTCAGTTCAGTCCACCAGCGTCTCGTGCGCCAGCCGCCGCAGCTCCGGGAAGATCTTGAGCGTCTTCGGGCGTAGCTGCGTCATGAACTGGACCGTCAGCTCGTGGGCCGGATCGACCCAGAACGCGGTCGTGGCCGCGCCGGTCCAGCCGTATGTGCCGGGGCTGGAGGGGGCCAGGGTGCGGGACGGGTCGGTCACCACCGACACGTTGAAGCCGAAGCCGAGCCCGTCGTTGCCGGGTTCCTGGTGGGCGGGGGCGCCGAAGGAGCGCAACACCGCGTCGCCGGGCAGCTGGTTGCGGGTCATCATGCCGACGGTGTCCGCGGACAGCAGCCGTACGCCGTCCAGTTCGCCGCCCCGGCGCAGCATCTCCATGAACCGGTGGAAGTCGTACGCCGAGGAGACCAGGCCGCCGCTGCCGGACAGGAACCGGGGCCGGCCGTGCACCGGCAGCCCCGGCACCGGGGCGATCCCGCCCTCGTCCGTCTCCCCGTACAACTCGGCGAGTCTGTCCGCTTGTTCGGGCTCGATGTGGAAGCCGGTGTCGGTCATGCCGAGCGGGCGCAGGATCCGCTCGGTGAAGAACGCGTCCAGCGGCTGCCCGGACACCACCTCGATCACCCGGCCCAGAACGTTCGAGGCCACCGAGTAGTTCCACTGCGTGCCGGGATCGAACTGCAGCGGCATCCGTGCGTACACCTCGACCGTCTCCGTGAGATCGGCGCCGGGCGGCACCGAGTACTCCAGGCCGGACTCCCGATAGAGGGCGTCGACGGGGTGCTTGTAGTAGAAACCGAAGGTCAGGCCGGCGGTGTGGGTGAGCAGATGCCGGATCAGGATCGGGCCGGCGGCCGGGCGGGTACGCAGGTCCGGGCCCGAACCGCCGTCGTACACACGGGGGTTGGCGAACACCGGCAGATGACGCTCCAGCGGGTCGTCCAGGGACAGCCTGCCCTCCTCCACCAGCATCAGGACCGCCACCGCGGTGACCGGCTTGGTCATGGAGTAGATCCGCCACAGCGTGTCCGCCTCGACCGGCAGCCCCGCCGCGACATCGCGCCGGCCGTACGTGGTGAGGTGGGCGACCCGGCCGCCACGCGAGAGGGACACCAGGAAGCCGGGCAGCCGCCCCTCGTCGACGTAGTGCGCGATCTGCCGGTCCAGGCGGTCCAGCGCCTTGACGTCCAGCCCCGCCTCACCCGGGTCGACTTCCTGCCGCAGCCCTGCCATCGCTCTCCTCCGGTCGCCTCGTACGCGCTGCCCCGGCTGCCCGCCGGGACGCACCCGGTCCTCATCGTCGCCCAGGAACACCACCATGGACCCGTTCATCAGCGGTGTTTGTGATCGACGCGACGCCGTCGCCCCCGAGCGGCCCGCGCCCGCCATCGGTTGTGGCCGGCAGGCGCTCGCGCCCGGTCGCGGCCGATGTGTGGTCGTTGTCGGTCGTGGGTAGTCCGTGCCCGCCGCCGGTCCGGGGCAGCTGGTGCCAGCCGCCGGTTCTGGCCGACGCGCGCCCGCTAGCGGTTGTGGCCGGGGCGTGGTTGCCGGCGGTCCCGGGCAGCTTGTGCGTGTCACTGGTCCCGGCAGGCGCGCTTGCCGGGGGGTTCTGGCCGGTGCGCGCTCGCCATCCGTGGTGGCCGGGGTGTGGTCACCACCGGTCCCGGGCAGCTCGTGCTCGTCACTGGTCCCGGAAGGCGCGCCTGCCGTCGCTCCTTGCGGGCGCGCGCTCGCCCCCGGTCGTGGCCGGCGTGTGGTCGCCGCCGATCCCGGGCTGCGTGTGGTCGTCGTCGGTCCTCGGCAGCGCGCGGGCCAGGGGCAGGCCGAGGGCCGCTACGACTGCCAGGGCGAGCAGGGCGGTTGACGTCCCGGTGCCGATGAGCGCGGTCGCCGTGGCCACCCCCACGGCCGGGCCGACGTTCAGCGCCGTCTGCTGCAGTCCGCCCGCCACCCCGGCCACGGCAACCTCCGCCCGGCGTACGACCACCTGGGTGGCCGCCACCATCACCGTCCCGAAGCCGGCTCCGAGCAGGGCGAACGCACAGCCGAGGGCGGGCGTGGAACCGGCGCCGGACAGCACGAGGACACCGAGCGCCAGCAGCGCCGTCGCCCCCGTCGTCGTACCGCGTGCCCCGAAGCGGCGCAGCAGCACCGGGCACAGCGCGGCGGACGCCACCATCAGTACCGCGAGCGGCAGACTGCGCAGCGAGCTGTCCAACGGGTCGAGACCCAGGTGGCGTTGGAGCACGTAGGTGGCCACGAAGAGGGTGCCGGAAAGGGCCGCGGACACGACCACCAGCACGCCGAGCGCGGCCCCGGCCGCCCGCGGGCCGATGACCGCGGGCGGCAGCAGCGGGCTCGTCGTACGCCGCTCGTGCCGCACGAGGACGGCGGCTGCGACCGCGGCGACGGTGAGTCCCGTCCCGGAGGCGGGCCGCGCGGTCAGCGAGTGCACCAGGCAGGACAGGGCCACGGCGAGGAGTACGGCACCCGGTATGTCCAGCGGAGTCCGGGAGCCCGCGGCGGGGGGCTGCGGCCGCAGCAGCGCCGGCAGGCCGAAGACGAGCGCGGGCAGCACATTGACGTAGAACACCGCCCGCCAGCCCAGGCCGTCCACCAGCGCCCCGCCCACCAGCGGCCCCGCTGCCGCCGCCAGCCCGATCGCGGCGGTCCGCACGGCGAGGGGCCGCGCGAGCCGGTCCGGCGGGTACGCGGCCCGCAGCATGCCCAGCGTGGCCGGCTGCAGCAGCGCCCCGAACACCCCCTGCACCGCCCGCAGCCCGATCACCCACCCCACGCCGGGCGCGCCGCCGATCCCCGCCGACGCCGCCCCGAACCCCAGCATGCCGAGCGCGAACACCCGCTGCTGCCCGTACCGGTCACCGAGCCGCCCCGCGAACACCAGCAGACTGGCCACGGCGACGAGATACGCGGTGCTGGTCCACTGCACCTGCGCGAACGACGCCCCCAACTCGCTTTGCAGGCGGGGCTGGGCGACCGTGAGGACCGTACCGTCCAGCGCGACGACAACCGCACCCGCCACACTGCTCGCCAGCGTCCACCCCCGGCTCACCGGCCGCCCTCCGGGCCCAGGTGGGCCAGCAGCACCGTATCGAGCAAGGGCGCGAAGTCGTCCTCTTCGACGGCGAGTTGGAGACTGCGCCAGCGCCACAGCTGGGCGATCCCGTGCAGATTGGCCCACAGGGCGCCCGCGACCCGTCGGGCGTCGGCCCCGGGCCGGACCTCGCCGACGAGCCCGGTGAGCACGCGGAACAGGGGAAGACTCGTCTCCCGCAACCCCAGGTGCCCGCTTTCCAGCAGATCATGGCGGAACATCAGCTCGTACATGCCGGGGTTGTCGAGGGCGAACTCCAGATACGTCCGCGCCAGCGCCGTCACCCGCGCGCGCGGACCGGCGGAGCCGGGTGTGAGCGTCGCCCGGACCCGCTCGGCCAGGTCGGCGAAGCCCCGGCGCGCGATGGCCGACAGCAGTTCCAGATGGGTGGGGAAGTAGCGGCGCGGGGCCCCGTGCGAGACGCCGGCGCGCCGGGCGATCTCCCGCAGGGTCAGCGCCTGCAGCCCCTCGACGGCCAGCAGCTCCACACCCGCGTCGATCAGACGCTCCCGCAACCCGAGGTCGGACTCAGTCATAGACAGTGTCTACCAGGTTCCCGTAGACACTGTCTACCGCCAGCTCGGAACGCGGGAATGCGCTCGGAGTGCGGGAATGCCGCCACGGCTCCGGCGAGTTGACCCTGTCATGAGCGAAGACCCCACCTTGGACCCCACGCAGGACGCGCTGCTCGCACTGCTCGCCGAGGGCGACGCCGGCGTCCTGGTCACCCTCAAACGCGACGGCCGCCCCCAGTTGTCCAACGTCAACCACGCCTACTATCCCGGCGAGCGCGTCATCCGGATCTCCGTCACCGACGACCGCGCCAAGGCCCGCAACCTGCGCCGCGACCCCCGCGCCTCCTACCACGTCACCAGCGCCGACCGCTGGGCGTACACCGTCGCCGAGGGCACGGCCGAACTCTCCCCGGTCGCGCAGGACCCGCACGACGACACCGTCGAGGAACTGATCCGCCTGTACCGGGACGTCCAGGGCGAGCATCCGGACTGGGACGACTACCGGGCGGCGATGGTCCGCGACCGCCGTCTGGTGGTGCGGCTGCACGTCGACCGGGCGTACGGTATCCCGAAGCGCTGACCCGCCCCGGTTCCCGGCTACGACGCGCCGGCGGTCCGCGTCTCGATCGCTCGCAGTACGGCGACCATGTCCTCGTCGCCGTACCCCTGGGCCACCGTCTCCTCGAACAGGGTGTGGCACACGTCGAGGAGCGGTGAGGCCAGGTGCGCCCTGCGGGCCGCCTCGGCGATGAGCCGGTTGTTCTTCAGGACGTCCAGCGCGGCCGCCTGCACCGCGAAGTCCCGGTCGAACAGCTTGGGCGCCTTCATCCGGGAGACGCCGCTGGCCATGGGGCCCGCGTCCAGGACGTCCAGGAAGAGCCGCCGGTCCAGGCCCTGGCGCTCGGCGAAGTGGTACGCCTCGGTCAGCCCGGTCACCAGGGTGATCAGGAAGAGGTTCACGGACAGCTTCATCAGCAGCGCACCGGGGGCGGGTCCGCACACGAACGTCTCCCGGCACAACGGCGCGAGCAGCGGCCGTACGGTGTCCACGGCCTCCCGCTCCCCGGCGAGCATGGCCACCAGCCGACCCTCCTCCGCCGGGACCCGCGAACCGGAGACGGGTGCCTCGACATAGCGGCCGCCGGCGGCGCGGATGTCGGACTCCAGGGCGTGGGAGTACTCGGGGGAGGTGGTGCCCATGTGGACGACCGTGCGCCCGGCGACCCGGGCCGACAGGGCGGGGGTGCCCCGGCCGAGGACGGCGTCGACCGCGGCCTCGTCGGCGAGCATCAGCAGCACGACGTCCGCCTTGGCGAACACCTCGTCGGCGTCCGCGGCGACCGTGGCGCCGGCCGCGCGCAGGGATGCGGTGCGTTCGGGGGTCCGGTTCCAGACCACCAGGGGAGTGCCGGCGGACACCAGGCGCTGTGCCATGGGCCGGCCCATCACTCCCAGACCGATGAAACCGACGTTCACGGCGACCGTCCCTCACTCGGCTTGCCGACTATGACCGCTGTCATAGTAGCCGTCGTTATGACGCCGGTCATAGGGTGGGAGTGGGCAAGGATCGGGAGGCCGGCAAATGGGTGAGTCGCGACATGGGCCGCGGGAGCGGATGGTCTTCAGCGCGGCTCAGCTCATACGGCGCGACGGGGTCGCCGCGACCGGCATGCGGGAGGTCGCCGCGCACGCGGGCGCACCGCGCGGCTCGCTCCAGCACTACTTCCCGGGCGGAAAGGAACAGCTGGTCAACGAGGCGGTCGGCTGGGCCGGCCGGTATGCGGGCAAGCGCATCGCGCGGTTCCTCGAGGGGCTGGAGGAGCCGACGCCGAGCGGTCTGTTCGCGGCGATGGTCGCCCAGTGGACCGACGAGTACGCGGCGCGCGGCTTCGCGGCGGGCTGCCCGGTCGCCGCCGCCACCGTCGACTGCGTCTCGGCCGACGGCTCGACCCGCGAGGCCGTGGCCGCCGCGTTCACTACCTGGCGGACCCCCCTCGCCGAGGCCCTGACCGGCATGGGCGTCCCCGCGGCGCGTGCCGAGTCCCTGGCCACGCTGATGATCAGCACCCTGGAGGGCGCGATCCTGATGTCCCGCGCAGAACAGGACGCACGCCCGCTGACCACAGCCGTAACCGAACTCGGGCCCCTGCTCGACGGGGCGGTGACCCCGGCGGGGTGAGCGCGACGGGGGTTACTGGCCGGGTGAGCGCGACAGGGGCGAACGGTCCCGGTGGGCGCGGCCGGGGGGGAGTGCGACGGTGGCCATCGGTGCCGGTGAGCGTGGGCGGGGTGGCGGGTTGTGGGCGGTCGGCACGACGGGGAGTGGCTGCGGTGGAAGCTCGTGCCGGGGAATGCGGCCGGTTGCACCCGGGTGCTGCGCCGACTGGGGCGAGTGTGGCCCTTTTGGCGGGGCGGCGCCGGTGGTCGGTGCGGTCGGCGTGACCGCGGCAGGTGCCGCCGGAGCGGCAGGACAGCGGGTGCACCCGGTCTGGCCAGGCGGCGGGCGCGGCCGGTGTGGCAGGGCGGCGGTGGCGGTCCGGTGCGGGTCCTGTGGTCGGTGCGGCAGGACACCGCGTGCGGTCGGCTCGGTGGATGCGGTGGATGCGGTGGATGCGGTGGATGCGGCGGGCGTGCGGTGGCTCGCGTGCGGTCGGTGCTTGTGTGGTCTCGTCCGCCGCACTAGCCTCCGCGCGTGATCAACGGTGCACATGTGGTGCTCTACAGCCGGGACGCGGAGGCGGACCGGGCCTTTCTGCGGGATGTCCTCGGCTGGGCGCACGTCGACGCGGGCCACGGATGGCTGATCTTCCAGGCTCCGCCCACCGAGGTGGCCTGTCACCCCACCGACGGCGAACCCGCGCACGAACTGATGCTGATGTGCGACGACCTCGACGCCACGCGGCGCCAACTCGCCGAGCACGGCGTGGAGTTCACCCGCCCGGTGGAGGAAGCCCGCTGGGGCCGGGTGACCGCCCTGCGCCTGCCGGGCGGCGGCGAACTCGCCCTGTACGAGCCGCGCCATCCGCAGCCGTAGCGGCCCCCGGTCCCTAAGCCGCTCACCTCAGGCCGTGACCCGCTCGGCCCCCGCCGGCTGCCGCCCCTCGCGCTCCCCGAGCAGTTCCGTGGGAACCCGGTGCGTCTCACGGGCGGTGAGCGCGGCCAGGGTCGGCGGGAGGCACAGCGCCGCCGTGAACAGGGCCACCGCCGACCAGTCATCGCCGCCCGGACCGGCGATCTCGGCGGCGAAGGTGACCGCGAACCCAGCCACCGCGAAGCCGATCTGCGTGCCGATGGCCACGCCCGACAGTCGCACCCGGGTCGCGAACATCTCGCCGTAGAAGGCGGGCCACACACCGTTCGCGGCGCTGTAGACGAGCCCGAAGGCGACGACACCGAGGATCAGGGTCAGCGGGCGCGAGCCCGTGGAGATCGCCCACAGATAGCCGGCCATCGCGGCCGCGCTGCCCACCGCGCCGACCAGGAACACCGGCCGGCGCCCGATCCGGTCCGAGAGGGTGGCCCACAGCGGGATCACGGCCAGCGCGGCGAGGTTGGCCAGAGCCCCCACCCACAGCATGAACGTACGGGACATCCCGACCCGGTCACTGGTGGCGTACGCCAGCGCCCACACCGTGAAGATCGTGCTGACCGAGGCGATGAGGGCGCCCGCGATCACCCGGAGCACATCCGCCCAGTGCTCACGCAGCAGCACCGCGAGCGGCAGCCGGACCACGCCCTCGGTCGCCGCCTGCCGGGCGAAGGCCGGGGTCTCGCGCAGCCGGCGCCGGATGACGTAACCGGTGACGGCGACCACCACGCTCAGCCAGAACGGCACCCGCCAGCCCCACGACAGCAGTTGGTCCTCGGGAAGCCTGGACACGGGGACGAAGACGAGCGTGGCGACGAGCTGGCCGCCCTGGGTGCCGCTGAGCGTGAAGCTGGTGAAGAACCCGCGCCGGCCCGGCGGCGCGTGCTCCAGGCTCATGGAACTCGCGCTCGCCTGCTCGCCGGCCGCCGATATGCCCTGCAGCACGCGGCACAGCACGAGCAGCACCGGGGCGAGCGAGCCGGCCTGGGCACGCGTGGGCAGACAGCCGATCAGGAAGGTCGACAGACCCATCAGGATCAGCGTGAACACCATGATCTTCTTGCGGCCGAGCCGGTCGCCGACGTGCCCGAGGACCAGCGCGCCGAGCGGCCGGGCGGCGTAGGCGACGCCGAAGGTGGCGAGCGACAGCAGGGTCGCGGTCGCCGGGTCGGAGGAGTCGAAGAACACCTTCGGGAAGATCAGTGCGGCGGCGCTGCCGTAGACGAAGAAGTCGTAGTACTCCAGCGCGCTGCCGATCCAGGCGGCCGTCGCCGCCTTCCAGGGCTGGCCGGGAGGGGCGTCGGCGGCGGGCGCGGGGGAGGGGACGGACACGGCGGTGCTCCTTCGGGGGGACTCCACCCTGCGGAAGGGCGGAGTGAGCGACGAGGGGAGGGAGCGGGCGAGGGGCCGGAGCGCGGCTGCTAATTAACCCACTGGATAGTTAGTCGTGGTGGGTGGGATGTTGCGCCGGTGTTTCCCCACTGTCAAGAGTCCGAACGACGGTCCGTGCGAGGGCGTGGGCCGGCCGGGGTCAGCCGGCCGCGCGCTCCGCCGTCAGGTAGGCGATCACCATGTCGCCGAGCATGCTCCGGTAGTGCTCCCGCTGGGCGGGGTCCACCAGGTCCCGGCCGAACAGGGCGCCGAAGGTGTGCCGGTTGGCGACCCGGAAGAAGCAGAACGAGCTGATCATCGCGTGCAGGTCGACCGCGTCGACGTCGGCCGTGAACAGCCCCGACTCCTGCCCCGCGGTGAGGATCCGGCGGATCACCTCCAGCGCCGGGGAACCGATCTTCCCGAGCTTCTCGGAGGCCGCGATGTGCTCGGCGCCGTGGATGTTCTCGATGCTGACCAGGCGGATGAAGTCCGGGTGCCGCTCATGGTGGTCGAAGGTCAGCTCGGCCAGGCGCCGGATCGCGGCGACCGGGTCCAGGTGCTCGACGTCCAGCTCCTGCTCGGCCTCGCGGATCACCCCGTACGCCCGCTCCAGCACGGCCGTGAACAGCTGCTCCTTGCCGCCGAAGTAGTAGTAGATCATCCGCTTGGTGGTGCGGGTGCGGGCCGCTATCTCGTCGACCCGCGCGCCGTCGTAGCCGGCCCGCGCGAACTCCTGCGTGGCCACGTCGAGGATCTCGGCCCGGGTGCGGGCCGCGTCGCGCACCCGTCCCCCGGGTCGTACGGGTTCTTCGACGCTGGTCATCGCTGTCCTTCGGGCCGGTGGACGCCTGGGCGGCGGGCTCGCTGTGTGCGTGCCGGTGATTGTAGAAGCAGGGGCCCCGAAGTCGCCCGGCTCTTCCCCACGGCCCCCTCGGCTGATATAGCTAACGTACTGGTTCGTACATTAGTGCCGCCTCGGGAGGGCCGCATGGCCAAGGACGCGTATCTCGTCGGGCTGATCGGGGCCGGCATCGGCCCCTCGCTCAGCCCCGCCCTGCACCACCGGGAGGCGGACCGGCAGGGCCTGCGCTACCTCTACCGGCTCCTCGACATCGACGTCCTCGGCCGGGCGCCGGAGACGGTCGGCGACCTGGTCCGCGCCGCCCGCGACCTCGGCTACGACGGGCTGAACATCACCCACCCCTGCAAGCAGCTGGTCCTCGACCACCTCGACGCCCTCGACCCGCGGGCCGAGGCGCTCGGCGCGGTCAACACCGTGGTCTTCGCCGACGGCCGGGCCGTCGGCCACAACACCGACGTGACCGGTTTCGCCGCCTCCTTCGCGCGCGGCCTGCCGGACGCCCCGCTGGAGCGGGTCGTGCAGCTCGGCGCGGGCGGCGCGGGCGCGGCCGTCGCACACGCGGTGCTCACCCTGGGCGCCGGGCGGGTCACCGTCGTCGACGCGCTGCCCGAGCGGGCCGCCGCGCTCGCGGACTCGCTGGTGCGGCACTTCGGCCCCGGCCGGGCGGGAGCGGCCACGGCCGACCGGCTTCCGGCGCTGCTCGGTGAGGCCCGCGGCTGTGGGGGGCTCGTCCATGCCACGCCCACCGGTATGGCGGCGCATCCCGGACTGCCCCTGCCCGCCGAGCTGTTGCATCCCGGTCTGTGGGTCGCGGAGGTCGTCTACCGGCCGCTTCGGACCGAGCTGCTGCGGGTCGCTCACGCGCGTGGCTGCGCCGTCCTGGCCGGGGGCGGGATGGCCGTGTTCCAGGCCGCCGACGCGTTCCGGCTGATCACGGGGCGGTCGCCGGACGGTGGGCGGATGCTGGCCGACTTCGAGGAACTGGTGGGCGTCGAGCGCTCGGGGAGCGCCGTCGGATGACGAGGAGCACCGGCATGCACACGTCCATGGCCACCGTCTCCCTGAGCGGCACCCTCACCGAGAAGCTCGCCGCCGTCGCGCGGGCCGGGTTCGGCGGGGTGGAAATCTTCGAGAACGATCTCCTCGCCTGCCCGCTCGCCCCCGAGGAGATCCGCGCGCGCTGCGCCGACCTCGGGCTGAGCATCGATCTGTACCAGCCGATGCGGGACATCGAGGGCGTGCCCGACGAGGTCTTCGTGCACAATCTGCGGCGCGCCCGGCACAAGTTCGAGCTGATGAACCGGCTCGGCGCCGACACCGTCCTCGTGTGCTCCAGTGTGTCGCCCAACGCCGTGGACGACGACGCGCGAGCGGCCGGTCAACTCGCCCAACTGGCTGATCTCGCCGGGGAGTTCGGCATACGAGTGGCGTACGAGGCGCTCGCCTGGGGGCGGCACGTGAACACCTACGGGCACGCCTGGCGGATCGTCGAGGCCGCCGACCACCCGGCGCTCGGCGTCTGCCTGGACAGTTTCCACATCCTCTCCCGAGGCTCGGAACCGGAGGACCTCGAGGGAATCGCGGACATCCCCGGCGAGAAGATCTTCTTCCTGCAGCTCGCCGACGCCCCGCTGCTCGCGATGGACGTACTGCAGTGGAGCCGCCACTACCGCTGTTTCCCCGGACAGGGCGGCTTCGACGTCACCGGGCTGCTGCGGCGCGTCCTCGCCGCCGGGTACCGCGGGCCGCTGTCCCTGGAGGTCTTCAACGACGTCTTCCGGCAGGCCGACGCCGGCCCCACCGCCGTCGACGCCCACCGCTCCCTGCTCCTGCTGCGCGAGGCCGCCGGCGCCGCCGAACTGCCGCCGCCCGTCGTGCCCACCGGGGTGGCCTTCGCCGAACTCCTCACCCCGGACGCCGAACCCGTCACCGCGCTGCTGACCGCGCTCGGCTTCACCCGCGCCGCCCGGCACCGCGGCAAGCCCGTCGACCTGTGGCAGCGCGGCGAAGCCCGCCTCCTGGTCAACACCGCCGCCACCGCCCGCCGCGACGGCACCCGGCTCGCCGCGATCGGCCTGGAGTCCCCGGACCCCGCCGCTGCCGCCCGCCGCGCCGAAGCCCTGCTCGCCCCCGTCCTGCCCCGCCGGCGCGCCCCCGGGGACGCCCCGCTCGACGCCGTCGCGGCCCCCGACGGCACGGAACTGTTCTTCTGCGCCACCGGCGACCCCGAACTGCCCGACTGGCGGGCCGACTTCGCCGACCTGCCGGACACCCCGGCGCCCTCCGCGATGCGCATCGACCACCTCGCCCTCACCCAGCCCTGGCACCACTTCGACGAGGCCACGCTCTTCCACCGCAGCGTCCTCGGCCTCACCGCCCAGGAGAGCGTCGACGTCGCCGACCCCTACGGCCTGATGCGCAGCCGCGCCGTCACCAACGCCGACGGGAGCGTCCGTATCGCCCTCGGCGTCGGCGCGGCACCCACGGACGACACCGTGCACGCGGCCCACATCGCGCTGGCCACCGACGACGTGGTCGCCGCGGCCCGCGCCTTCCGCGCCGCGGGCGGCCGGCTGCTGCCCGTGCCGGCCAACTACCACGACGACCTCGCCGCCCGGTACGACCTCGCCGACGACGAGTTGGAGACCTACCGGGCTCTCGGCATCCTGTACGACCGGGACGCGGGCGGCGCCTTCCGGCACTGCTACACCGAGACGGTCGGCCGGGTCTTCTTCGAACTCGTCCAACGCGATGACGGCTACCGTGGTTACGGCGCCGCGAACGCCCCGGTCCGTCTGGCGGCCCAACACGCGGGACGATTCTTGCGCTGATCCGACCAGGCTCTTACCAGGTCCCCGGCAGGGGTGAGAGACCGGTGAGACCTCCACCGGGTTCAGCTCCGCTTCAGGTTCCGTACATCTCCGGGCGCGGATACTCCGCAAGATCCGGTATGCGCGCTGCGCCCGGATCACTCCGTTTCCGGGAGCCTGAAAGGCCGTCCATGCTGAGCACCCCCACCGAGTCGGCGGTCCGTGACGACGGGCCGACGTCCGTCGCTCCGCCCCGCCCGCGCGCCAGCCGGTACGAGCGTCCCGCGCTGCTCGCCATAGCCGCGCTCGCTGCCCTGTTGTCCCTGTGGGGCCTCAACCACAGCTCGTACCACGGTTTCTACGCCGCCGCGGTGCGCAGCATGACGGACAACCCGGTCGCGTTCTTCTACGGCTCCTTCGACCCGGGCAACACCCTCACCATCGACAAGCTGCCCGGATTCCTGTGGCCGCAGGCCCTGTCGGCGCTGGTTCTCGGTTTCCACCCGTGGGCGCTGGTCCTGCCGCAGGCGCTCGAAGGGGTGGCCTCGGTGGTCCTGCTCCACGTGCTGGTGCGCCGCTGGGCGGGCGTGCCGGCCGGGCTGCTGGCGGCCGCCTTCCTCGCCCTCACCCCGGTGATCGTCGGGCTCGGACGCTCCGTCACCGAGGACGCGCCGTTCGTCCTGCTGCTGATGCTGGCCGCCGAGGCCGCCTGGCGGGCGACCGAGCGGGGCCGGCTGGGCCCGCTGCTGCTCGCCGGCTTCTGGGTCGGCGTGGCCTTCCAGTGCAAGATGCTGGAGGCCTGGGCGGTGCTGCCCGCACTCACCGCCCTCTACCTCGTCGCCGCTCCGGTGAGCCTGCGCCGCCGGCTGCGCGACCTCGCTGCGGCCGCCGCCGTGATGTTCGCCGTGTCGGTGTCGTGGATGCTGGTGGCCGCCCTCACCCCGGGCTCCGACCGCCCGTGGCTCGACGGCACCACCGACAACTCGCCCTTCGGCCTGGTCGTCGGCTACAACTTCCTGACCCGCTTCCACGGGGTCGGCATCGACGCGGCCGGCGCCGGCAGTGTCGCGCCCAACGCGAGTCTGCGGGCCGCCGGGACGGGTCCCGGCATGGGCGACAGCGTCTGGAAGATGTTCAGCCCCGGGCTCGCCACCCAGACGGGCTGGCTCTACCCGCTGGCGGCACTCGGACTCGTCGGCGGCGCGCTGGCCCTGTGGCGGCGGCGTGCGCCCCGCACCGACCGCGTGCTCGCGGGCCAGGTGCTGTGGGGGGTCTGGCTGGCCACGTTCTTCCTCGTCTTCAGTTTCGGCAGCGTGACCGGACACACCTACTACATGGGTGTGGTCGCGGTGCCCCTCGCCGCGTTCTCCGCCGCCGGTGTCGTACGGGCCTGGCGGGCGGGACTGCGGGGCGGCCGACGGGCCTGGGTGCTGCCGGCGGCGCTGGCCGGGAACGCCGCCTGGTGCGTGGCGCTGACCCTGTGGTACCCGCACTTCCTGCCGTGGTCGGCTCCGACCGCCACCGCCCTCGCCGTCGTCGCGCTGGTGCTGACCGCGCTGCGCCGCCGTCCGCGTGCCGTCAGCGCCGGTCTGGCCCTGGGCCTGGCCGCGGCCCTGCTCGTGCCCGCCACCTGGTCGGCGTCGGCGATGTCGTTGCGCTACAACCAGCCTGGTTCCCTGGCCCGAGTCGGCCCCACCAACCACCGGCAGGGCAACCCGCTGGCGAAGCTCACCCCCGCCCAGCGGCGGCTGCTGGCCTACCTCACCGCCCACCGGGCCGGCGCCGAGTACCTGGCCGCGGTCCCCGGCTGGTGGGCGGCCGCGCCCTATGTCATCTCGGCCGACGCGCGCATCCTGCCGATGGGCGGCTTCACCGGAAGGGTCCCGTACCCCACGGCCGCCCGCTTCCACCAGCTGATCGACTCCGGCCGGCTGCGTTACGTCGTGCTGCCCGGCAGCGATGCCCGGGCCGCCCGCCGGCACCGGCCGAGCACCCTCGTCGGCCGGCTGGAGCGGTGGACCGTGGGGCACTGCACCCAGGTTCCGGCCATCGCGTACGGCTCCCGGGACGCGACGCATCTCCTCTACGACTGCGGCCCGGCCCACCAGAGGTGAACCGGGCCGCGGACGACGGGGCGTGCGGACGAAGAGCCGTTACGGCCGTCTGTTCCACTCGGCGATCACGGGCCGCCCGTGCTCGGTCGACAGCCGGCTGACCGTGCCCGTGGCCAGCTGGAACAGCCGGCCCTCGGCCGGCGGCAGGCCCAGCCGGCGGGCGGTGAGCACGCGCAGGAAGTGGGCGTGGGCGACGAGGACCACGTCCCCCTCGGCCAGGGCCGGGGACAGCCGGGCCAGCACCCGGTCGGCTCGGGCGCCGACCTGCTCGGGCGACTCGCCCGGGTGCCCCTCGCGGCCCGGCGGCACACCGTCGGTCCACAGGTCCCAGTCGGGGCGCGTCCGGTGGATGTCGACCGTGGTGACACCCTCGTAGCCGCCGTAGTCCCACTCGTGCAGGTCGGGGTCGGGCACGGCCCCGACGAGGCCCGCCAGTTCGGCGGTGCGCAACGCGCGGCCCAGCGGGCTGGAGAGCGCGAGAGCGTGGGTCCGGCCGGTGAGGAGCGGGGCGAGGGACTTGGCCTGTTGCTCGCCGTCCTCGGTCAGGGGCAGGTCGGTCCAGCTGGTGTGCTGTCCCGACCGGCTCCACTCCGTCTCACCGTGGCGGACCAGCAGAAGGTCCCCCACGGCGGGTCAGTCCTTCTTCTCGACCGCGTGGCCGCCGAACTGGTTGCGCAGCGCCGCGATCATCTTCATCTGCGGCGAGTCGTCCTGCCGGGAGGCGAACCGGGCGAACAGGGAGGCGGTGATCGCGGGCAGTGGTACGGCGTTGTCGATGGCCGCCTCGACGGTCCAGCGGCCCTCGCCGGAGTCCTCCGCGTAGCCGCGCAGCTTCTCCAGGTGCTCGTCCTCGTCCAGGGCGTTGACCGCGAGGTCCAGCAGCCAGGAACGGATGACGGTGCCCTCCTGCCAGGAGCGGAACACCTCGCGGACGTTCTCCACCGAGTGCACCTTCTCCAGCAGCTCCCAGCCCTCGGCGTAGGCCTGCATCATGGCGTACTCGATGCCGTTGTGGACCATCTTGGAGAAGTGCCCGGCGCCGACCCGGCCCGCGTGGACATAGCCGTACGGACCGTCCGGCTTGAGCGCCTCGAAGACCGGCTTCAGCGGCTCCACGTGCTGCGCGTCGCCGCCGACCATGAGGGCGTAGCCGTTCTCCAGGCCCCACACACCGCCGGAGACCCCGGCGTCGACGAAGCCGATGCCCTTGATGCCGAGGGCGGCGGCGTGCTTCTCGTCGTCCGTCCAGCGGGAGTTGCCGCCGTCGATCACCGTGTCGCCGGCCTCCAGCAGGTCGCCGAGCTCGTCGATGACGGTCTGCGTGGCGGTGCCGGCCGGGACCATCACCCACACATGGCGGGGCGCGTCCAGCTTCTCGACCAGTTCGGCGAGGGACTTGACGTCGGAGACCTCGGGGTTGCGGTCGTAGCCGATGACGGTGTGGCCGGCGCGGCGGATCCGCTCGCGCATGTTGCCGCCCATCTTGCCGAGACCGATGAGACCGAGCTGCATGATCAGTTCACTTCCTGAGCGTTCTTGAGAGTGCGGTAGGCGGCGACGAGGGCTGTGGTGGACGGGTCGAGACCGGGCACGTCGGCGCCCTCGGTGAGGGCGGGTTCGACCCGCTTGGCGAGGACCTTGCCCAGCTCCACGCCCCACTGGTCGAAGGAGTCGATGTGCCACACCGCGCCCTGCACGAACACCTTGTGCTCGTAGAGGGCGATCAGCTGGCCGAGCACGGACGGGGTCAGCGAGCCTGCGAGGATCGTGGTGGTGGGGTGGCCGCCGCGGAAGGTGCGGTGGGTGACCTGCTCCTCCGGCACGCCCTCCGCGCGGACCTCCTCGGCACTCTTGCCGAAGGCCAGCGCCTGGGTCTGGGCGAAGAAGTTGGCCATCAACAGGTCGTGCTGCGCCTTGAGTTCACCGCTCAGCTCGCCGACGGGCCGGGCGAAGCCGATGAAGTCCGCCGGGATCAGCTTGGTGCCCTGGTGGATCAGCTGGTAGTAGGCGTGCTGCCCGTTGGTGCCCGGCGTGCCCCACACGACCGGCCCGGTCTGCCACTCCACCGGCCGCCCGTCGCGCTGCACCGACTTGCCGTTGGACTCCATGTCCAGCTGCTGGAGGTAGGCGGTGAACTTCGACAGGTAGTGGCTGTACGGCAGCACCGCGTGCGACTGGGCGTCGTGGAAGTTGCCGTACCAGATGCCCAGCAGGCCCAGCAGCAACGGGGCGTTGGCCTCGGCCGGCGCGGTGCGGAAGTGGTCGTCGACCAGCCGGAAGCCGTCGAGCATCTCCCGGAACCGGTCGGGGCCGATCGCGATCATCAGGGACAGGCCGATCGCGGAGTCGTACGAGTACCGGCCGCCGACCCAGTCCCAGAACTCGAACATGTTGTCCGGGTCGATGCCGAACCCGGTCACCTTCTCGGTGTTCGTG
Organism: Streptomyces sp. NPDC001093; assembly: GCF_040298985.1. Taxonomy (NCBI): domain Bacteria; kingdom Bacillati; phylum Actinomycetota; class Actinomycetes; order Kitasatosporales; family Streptomycetaceae; genus Streptomyces; species Streptomyces sp. NPDC001093. The sequence continues at coordinate 70,869 of NZ_JBEPBF010000007.1, forward strand.
GACAGCGCCACGAAGTGCCGGGCCACGGCCTTCTCGTCGCCCTCGAAGGCCTTCAGCAGCCAGGAGCGCGCCGAGGTCGCGTTGGTGATCGTCTCGATCGTCGTGAACGTCTTGGACGCGACGATGAACAGGGTCTCCGTCGGGTCCAGGTCGCGGGTGGCCTCGTGCAGGTCGGCGCCGTCGACGTTCGACACGAACCGGAACGTCAACTCCCGTGCGGTGTACGGCCGCAGCACCTCGTAGGCCATCGCCGGGCCGAGGTCGGAGCCGCCGATGCCGATGTTGACGACGTTCCTGATGCGCCGGCCGGTGTGGCCGGTCCACTCGCCCGAGCGGACCTTGCCGGCGAAGTCGGCCATCTTGTCGAGGACGGCGTGCACCTTCGGGACGACGTTCTCGCCGTCGACCTCGATCACCGCCTCCCGAGGGGCGCGCAGCGCGGTGTGCAGCACGGCCCGGTTCTCGGTGACGTTGATCTTCTCGCCGCGGAACATGGCGTCCCTGAGCGCGAACACGCCGGTGGCGGTGGCGAGTTCCTGCAGCAGGGCCAGGGTCTCGTCGGTGATCAGATGCTTGCTGTAGTCGATGTACAGGTCGCCGACCCGTACCACGTACCGCTCGGCGCGGCCGGGGTCCGCCGCGAACAGCTCGCGCAGGTGCGGCTGCCCCTCGGCGCGGTGGTCGGCGAGGGCCGTCCACTCGGGCCGGTTGGTGAGCTTCGGGAACTCGGACTGGGCCATCTCAGGCGTTCTCCTTGGCGGCCTCGCCCTTGAGGGCGATGGCGTACATCTCGTCGGCGTCGAGGCGGCGCAGCTCCTCGGCGATGAGTTCGGAGGTGGGGCGGACCTTCAGGGCCAGGGTGCGCGGCGGCTGGCCGGGCAGGGACAGCGTGGCGAGGGGGCCCTCGGGGCGGTCGATGCGGATCTCACCGTTCTGGGTGCCCAGCCGCACGGCGGTGACGACCGGTCCGGCGGTGACCACGCGCTCCACGGACACCCGCAGCCGGGCCTCCAGCCAGCGGGCCAGCAGCTCGGCGCTGGGGTTGTTGGCCTCGGCCTCGACGGCCGCCGACGTGATCCGCACGCGCGCCTGGTCCAGGGCGGCGGCCAGCATCGACCGCCACAGGGTGAGCCGGGTCCAGGCGAGGTCGGTGTCGCCGGGGGCGTAGTTGCGGGCGCGGGTCTCCAGGACCTCCATCGGCCGCTCGAACGCGTACAGGTCGGTGATCCTGCGCTGCGCGAGCGCACCGAGCGGGTCCTCGGAGGGGGTGTCGGGGGCGTCCACCGGCCACCACACGACGACGGGCGCGTCCGGCAGCAGCAGGGGCAGCACGACCGAGTCGGCGTGGTCGGACACCTCGCCGTAGGTGCGCAGCACGACCGTCTCGCCGGTGCCGGCCTCGGAGCCCACCCGGACCTCGGCGTCCAGCCGCGAGTGGGTGCGGTCGCGCAGGGTGCGGACGTGCCGCTTGATGACGACCAGGGTCCGCATGGGGTGCTCGTGCGAGGCGTCCTCGGCGGCCTTGATCGAGTCGTAGGCGTTCTCCTCGTCCGTGACGATGACCATCGTCAGGACCATGCCCACGGCCGGGGTGCCGATGGCGCGGCGGCCCTGCACCAGCGCCTTGTTGATCTTGCTTGCCGTGGTGTCGGTCAGGTCGATCTTCATGGCCTGCGCCAGCTCCGTCCGTCTCGTGCGAGCATCTCGTCCGCTTCCCTCGGTCCCCAGCTGCCCGACGCGTACTGCGCCGGCCGGCCGTGCGCCGCCCAGTACTCCTCGATCGGGTCGAGGATCTTCCAGGACTCTTCCACTTCCTGGTGACGGGGGAACAAATTCGCGTCGCCGAGCAGCACGTCCAGGATGAGCCGCTCGTACGCCTCCGGGCTGGACTCGGTGAACGACTCGCCGTAGGCGAAGTCCATCGACACGTCCCGGATCTCCATCGAGGTGCCGGGCACCTTCGAGCCGAACCGCACGGTCATGCCCTCGTCCGGCTGGACGCGGATCACGATCGCGTTCTGCCCGAGTTCCTCGGTGGCGGTGGAGTCGAAGGGGGAGTGCGGGGCCCGCTTGAACACCACCGCGATCTCGGTGACCCGGCGGCCGAGCCGCTTGCCGGTGCGCAGGTAGAAGGGGATGCCCGCCCAGCGGCGGTTGTCGATGCCCAGCTTGATCGCGGCGAAGGTGTCGGTCTTCGACTTCGGGTCGATGCCCTCCTCCTCGAGGTAGCCGACGACCTTCTCGCCGCCCTGCCAGCCGCCCGCGTACTGCGCCCGCACGGTGTGCCTGCCGAGGTCCTCCGGCAGCCGCACCGACTTGAGCACCTTCAGCTTCTCGGTGAGCAGCGCCTCCGCGTCGAACGCGATCGGCTCCTCCATGGCGGTGAGCGCCATCAGCTGCAGCAGGTGGTTCTGGATGACGTCACGGGCGGCGCCGATGCCGTCGTAGTAGCCGGCCCGGCCGCCGATGCCGATGTCCTCGGCCATCGTGATCTGCACGTGGTCGACGTAACTGCGGTTCCAGATCGGCTCGTACATCTGGTTGGCGAAGCGCAGCGCCAGGATGTTCTGGACGGTCTCCTTGCCGAGGTAGTGGTCGATGCGGAACACCTGGTCCGGCTCGAACACCTCGTGCACGATCGCGTTGAGCTCGCGGGCGCTGGCCAGGTCGTGGCCGAACGGCTTCTCGATGACCGCGCGCCGCCAGGAACCCTTCGGCGGGCTCGCCAGGCCGTGCTTCTTCAGCTGCTGCACGACCTTCGGGAAGAACTTCGGCGGCACCGAGAGGTAGAACGCGAAGTTGCCGCCGGTGCCGCGGGAGGCGTCCAGCTCCTCCACGGCGTTCTTCAGCTGCTTGAACGCGGTGTCGTCGTCGAAGTCGCCGGGGATGAACCGCATGCCCTCGGCGAGCTGCTGCCACACCTCCTCGCGGAACGGGGTGCGGGCGTGCTCCTTCACGGCGTCGTGCACGAGCTCCGCGAAGTCCTGGTCCTCCCACTCCCGGCGGGCGAACCCGACGAGGGAGAAGCCCGGGGGCAGCAGGCCGCGGTTGGCGAGGTCGTACACGGCCGGCATCAGCTTCTTGCGGGACAGGTCACCGGTCACACCGAAGATGACCAGGCCGGAAGGACCGGCGATGCGGGGGAGACGGCGGTCGCGGGTGTCCCGCAGCGCGTTCTCCCAGTCGGCGGCCGGGGCCACCGGGACCTGCACCGCCTCGGGTGCGGGCGCCTGCGGTGCGGGCGCCTCGGCCGTGGGGGCGTTCTCGGTCATCGGGCGTCAACTCCCTTGCTCTTCAGGGACGTGGCCACGGCGTCCAGCAGTTCCTGCCAGGCCGCGTCGAACTTGGCGACGCCCTCGTCCTCCAGCTGCTGGACGACCTCGTCGTAGGAGATGCCCAGCCGCTCCACGGCGGCCAGGTCGGCGTGAGCCTGTGCGTAGCCGCCGGTCACCGTGTCGCCGGTGATCTCGCCGTGGTCGGCGACGGCGTTCAGGGTGGCCTCGGGCATCGTGTTGACGGTGCCCGGCGCGACCAGCTCGTCCACGTACAGGGTGTCCTTGTAGGCGGGGTCCTTCACACCGGTGGAGGCCCACAGCGGACGCTGCCTGTTGGCCCTGTCCCCGGCGAGCGCGACCCAGCGGTCGGAGGCGAAGACCTCCTCGTACGCCTCGTAGGCGAGGCGGGCGTTGGCGAGGGCCGCGCGGCCCTTGAGGGCCAGGGCCTCGTCGGTGCCGAGGGCGGTCAGCCGCTTGTCGATCTCGGAGTCCACGCGGGAGACGAAGAAGGACGCCACCGAGTGGATCGTGGCGAGGTCGATGCCGCGCTCGCGGGCCTTCTCCAGGCCGGCCAGGTAGGCGGCCATGACCTCGCGGTAGCGCTCCAGCGAGAAGATCAGGGTCACGTTGACGCTGATGCCCAGCCCGATGACCTCGGTGATCGCCGGCAGGCCCGCCCTCGTGGCCGGGATCTTGATCATCACGTTGGGGCGGTCGACCAGCCAGAAGAGCTGCTTGGCCTCGGCGACGGTCGCCGCCGTGTCGTGCGCCAGGCGCGGGTCGACCTCGATGGAGACCCGGCCGTCCCGGCCGCCGGAGGCGTCGTACACCTCGCGCAGGATGTCGGCGGCGTCGCGCACGTCGGCGGTCGTCATCATCCGCACCGCCTCGTCCACGGTCACACCGCGTACGGCGAGGTCGGTGAGCTGCTCCTCGTAGCCCTCGCCGGAGCCGATGGCGGCCTGGAAGATCGAGGGGTTCGTGGTGACACCGACGGCGCTTCCGCTCGCCACCAGCTCGGCGAGGCTGCCCGAGGTGATCCGCTTCCGCGACAGGTCGTCGAGCCAGATCGACACGCCCTCGTCGGCGAGGCGCTTGAGGGCTCCCGGGGTCGCGATTGCTTCGGTCACAGTGATCGTTCTTCTTTCGGGTCGTATCGGGCGTCGGTGTCAGGCGCGCGCGGCGGCGAGCGACTCGCGGGCCGCCGCGGCGACGTTCTCGGGGGTGAAGCCGAACTCGGCGAACAGGGTGCCGGCGTCCGCGGAGGCGCCGAAGTGCTCGAGGGAGACGATCCGGCCGGCGTCGCCCACGTACCGGTACCAGGTCAGACCGATCCCGGCCTCCACGGCGACGCGCGCCTTCACGGCCGGCGGCAGCACCCGCTCGCGGTATTCGCGCGACTGCTCCTCGAACCACTCCACGGACGGCATCGACACCACGCGCGTGCCGATGCCCTCGGCCTCAAGACGTTCGCGTGCGGCCACGGCCAGCTGCACCTCGGAGCCCGTCGCGATGATGATCACCTCCGGGACCTGGGTCGAGGACTCGCGCAGCACATAGCCGCCCTTGGCCGCGTCCTCGTTCGGCGCGTACACCGGCACGCCCTGGCGGGTGAGCGCGAGCCCGTGCGGGGCGGGGTTCACGGCGTGCCTCTTCAGGATCTCGGCCCAGGCCACGGCGGTCTCGTTGGCGTCGGCCGGGCGGACGACGTTCAGGCCCGGGATCGCGCGCAGCGAGGCCAGGTGCTCGACCGGCTGGTGGGTGGGTCCGTCCTCGCCGAGGCCGATGGAGTCGTGCGTCCACACGTACGTCACCGGCAGCTGCATCAGCGCCGCCATGCGGACGGCGTTGCGCATGTAGTCGGAGAACACCAGGAAGGTGCCGCCGTAGATCCGGGTGTTGCCGTGCAGGGCGATGCCGTTCATCTCCGCGGCCATGGAGAACTCGCGGATGCCGAAGTGCACGGTACGGCCGTACGGGTCGGCCTCGGGCAGCGGGTTGCCCTCAGGCAGGAAGGAGCTGGTCCTGTCGATGGTGGTGTTGTTGGACCCGGCGAGGTCGGCGGAGCCGCCCCACAGCTCGGGGAGGACGGGGCCGAGCGCCTGCAGCACCTTGCCGGAGGCGGCGCGGGTCGCGACCGACTTGCCCTCCTCGAACACCGGCAGCGCGTCCTGCCAGCCCTCGGGCAGCTCGCCCTTGCTGACCCGGTCGAACAGCTCGGCCCGCTCCGGCTGTGCGGCGCGCCACTCGGCGATCCGCTTGTCCCAGGCGGCGTGCGCCTCGGCGCCCCGGTCCAGGGCCCGCCGGGTGTGCTTCAGGACCTCGTCCTCGACCTGGAAGGTCTGCTCCGGGTCGAAGCCGAGGACGCGCTTGGTCGCGGCGATCTCCTCCTCGCCGAGCGCGGAGCCGTGGGAGGCCTCGGTGTTCTGCGCGTTCGGGGCGGGCCAGGCGATGATCGTGCGCATCGCGATGATCGAGGGCCGCTCGGTCTCGGCCTGCGCGGCCTTCAGCGCCGCGTACAGGGCGGGGACGTCGACGTCGCCGTCGGCGGTGGGCTCGATGCGCTGGGTGTGCCAGCCGTAGGCCTCGTACCGCTTGAGGACGTCCTCGGAGAAGGCGGTGGCGGTGTCGCCCTCGATGGAGATGTGGTTGTCGTCGTAGAGGAAGACCAGGTTGCCGAGCTTCTGGTGACCGGCGAGCGAGGAGGCCTCGGCGGAGATGCCCTCCTCCAGGTCGCCGTCGGAGACGATCGCCCAGACGGTGTGGTCGAACGGGGAGGTGCCGGCGGGGGCCTGCGGGTCGAACAGGCCGCGCTCGTAACGGGCCGCCATCGCCATGCCGACGGCGTTGGCGACGCCCTGGCCGAGCGGGCCGGTGGTGGTCTCGACGCCCGCGGTGTGCCCGTACTCGGGGTGCCCCGGCGTCTTGGAGCCGTGCGTGCGGAACGCCTTGAGGTCGTCCAGCTCCAGCTCGTACCCGGAGAGGAACAGCTGCGTGTACAGGGTCAGCGAGGTGTGGCCGGGGGAGAGCACGAAACGGTCCCGGCCGGCCCACTCGGGATCGGCGGGATCGTGACGCATCACCTTCTGAAAGATCGTGTACGCGGCAGGTGCCAGGCTCATCGCCGTGCCCGGGTGGCCGTTCCCCACCTTCTGCACCGCATCGGCCGCCAGCAGACGGGCGGTGTCAACGGCACGCCGGTCGAGGTCGGTCCACTCGAAGCCGTCGGAAGTCTGCGTGGTCATCTTCAAGAAGTCCTCGTTCAGTGCGGAAGTGCTGGCCTGACGCGTTCAAACTTAAAAGTCTGACTTTTTCGAGGGAAGGTCGGGGTGTGTCAGCCTGTGGTGAATCTGGGACAGTGATCGCGCGACAGGGACGGCACGAAGAGGACATGGCTGACAGAACGCCCCAAGGCGAGGGATCAGGTGCGGACGGCGAGGGCATCAAGACCTTCCCCTTCCCGGCCGAACTGGCCGTCGGCGGCGTCGGCATGCAGATCGGCCCCATGGGCACCGACCGGACCTGGCACGCCGACGCCCCCCTGCACCGCGTTCACCGCATCGACTTCCACGTCGTCATGCTGTTCACCGACGGCCCCGTACGGCACATGGTCGACTTCGCCGAGTACGAGGCCGGCGCCGGCGATCTGCTGTGGATCCGCCCCGGGCAGGTCCACCGCTTCTCCCGCGAGGACGTGTACCGCGGAACCGTGCTCACCATGCAGCCCGGCTTCCTGCCGCGCGCCACCGTCGAGGCCACCGGCCTGTACCGCTACGACCTCCCGCCCCTGCTGCACCCCGACCCGGACCGGCTCGCCGCGCTCCAGGCATCCCTCGACCAGCTGCGCCGCGAGTACGAGGACACCGCCACGCTCCCGCTGAGCCTGCACACCGCCGTCCTCCGCCACACCCTGACCGCGTTCCTGCTGCGCCTCGCCCACCTCGCGGCCAGTTCCGCGGAGGCCGACCGGCAAACGACGGACAGCACCTTCACCCGCTTCCGGGACGCCGTCGAGCAGGGCTTCGCCACCAACCACAGCGTCAGCGCCTACGCCGACGCCCTCGGCTACTCCCGCCGCACCCTCGTCCGCGCCGTCCGCGCGGCCACCGGCGAGACGCCCAAGGGCTTCATCGACAAACGCGTCGTCCTGGAGGCCAAGCGCCTCCTCGCCCACACCGACCTGCCGATCGGCCGCGTCGGGGCGGCCGTGGGTTTCCCCGACGCGGCGAACTTCACCAAGTTCTTCCATCTGCACGCCGGGCAGACACCGGTCGCGTTCCGGGCGGAACTGCGCAGTCCATGACGTGGCGGCACTTTGGTGGTGCTGTGTCACGTCTGTGACAGGGAATGGGTGAATCCGGCGAAAACGATCAATAAGTTCGATCGGGCAAGACGCCGATTCTCATGGCCCCCGCACACGAGGAGACAGGCGACCTGCGGTTCACACCCCCTACGACTCTTCACCAAGGAGACCCGCATGTCGACATGGAAGACGCCCCGCCGCGCTGTCGTTCGCGCCCTCACCGGCGCTCTTCTGACGGCCGCTCTGGTGGCGCCCGCCGCAACCGCCCTCGCCGCCACACCGGCCGCACACCGGTCCGGGGTCACGGTGACGGCCGCATCCGTGACGGCGTCGCCCTGGCGCACCGTGAAGCTGGTGGACGGCAGCACCGGGAAGATCTACAGGCTCGGGGCCCATCACTACCGCATGGAGATCGTCTACCGGGGTGCTGTCTACGCCAGGCTGGAGGCGAACCGGCACGACGCCGGCGTGGACGCCAACGACATGTTCGTCGTGCTCACCTTCGACGGGCAGGTCCACTCCTGGATCGGCGGCGCCCACCTGGGTCCGGGTACCTTCCGGCTCCCCGACGGTTCGACCGCCAAGGTCACGCGGCTGGGGGACCGCTCACGCGCGCAGATCGTCCACCGGGGCAAGGTCTACGCCACGCTGGAGGCGAAGCAGCACGACGCCGGCCTGGACGCCAACGGCATGTTCGTGGTGCTCACCTTCGACGGGCAGATCAGCGCGTCCATCCGGTGACGAGCCGGGGGTCGGCCCCATGAGCGCGGGCCGACCCCCGTTCGCCGGGTGATCAGTGCCCGAAGTCGAACCAGTTGACGTTCACGAAGTCGGACGGCTGGCCGCTGCTGAAGGTCAGATAGACGTCGTGGGTGCCGGTCACGGAGCTGATGTTGGCCGGAACCGTCTTCCATGTCTGCCAGCCCCCGGTGTTGCCGATGGCGAAGCTGCCGATGGGGGCGTTGCCACGGCTGTCCAGGCGCACCTCGACCAGTCCGCTGACGCCGTCGGCCGCGCCGCTCGCCACCCGGGCGTAGAACTGCGTGGCCGGTGTCGAACCGAAGTTCACGCCCTTGTACAGCGCCCAGTCGCCGTTCGCGATCCAGCCGATGTCCTGGCCGCCGCCGGTGTCGGTGGTGGTCTCGGTGCTGATGCCGGACTGGCCGTCGTAGGACTCGGCCTGGACGGCGCTATAGGCGTCGCGGTTGCCGGGCGGCGGGGGAGTGGTGCCGCCGCCGGTGCCCGAGGACTGCAGGACCTGCACGTAGTCGACGACCATCGGGTGGCCGGGCTCCGTGGCGCCGGTCGGGCCGCCGCCGAAGGCACCGGGGAAGCCGCCGCCCATGGCCACGTTCAGGATGACGAAGAAGCCGTGGTTCGTGGCGTTGGCCCAGGTGGTCGCGTCCATCTGGTTCGCCGTGACCGTCTGGTAGTTGACGCCGTCGACGTAGAAGCGGATCGCCTCCGGGCTCACCGAGCGGTCCCACTCCATCGTGTAGGTGTGGAAGCCCGACTGGCAGGTGGTGTTGGGGCACGCCGTGGAGTTGCCGAGGCCCGAGGTCTCGTTGCAGGGGCCGCCCGGGTTGGTGCCGCAGTGCATGGTGGCCCAGGTCTTGTTCAGGCCCTGGACGTTCTCCATGATGTCCAGCTCGCCGACGCTCGGCCAGTTCTGGTAGTTGCCGCGGAACGGCGCGCCCAGCATCCAGAAGGCGGGCCAGTAGCCGGCGGCCGCGTTCCCGGTGACGTCGGGCATCTGGATGCGGGCCTCCACGCGCAGCTTGCCGCCGGCCGGGGGCTGGAAGTCGGTCCGGGTGGTCTCGATGCGGCCGGAGGTCCAGTTGCCGGAGGCGTCGCGGCGCGGGGTGATGAGCAGGTCGCCGCTGCCGTCGAGGGCGACGTTGTTCGTGCTGGAGGTCATCGACTCGACCTCGCCGGTGCCCCAGTTGCCGGCTCCGCCCGGATACGAAGTCCCGGTGTCGTACTGCCAGTTGGAGGTGTTGACGCCGGAGCCCGCAGCGCCGTCGAAGTCGTCCAGGAAGACCTGGGTCCAGCCCGAGGGAGGGGCGGGGGCGGTGGCGCCGGCGGGTGCGGTGGCGGCCGTGGCGAGCGCCGCCGCCAGGCCGAGTGTGGCGACGGCGGCGACGAACGCGCGCCGCAGGGGGCGGGGTCTGGGTATGCCGGAGGTATCGCTCATGGGGGGCCTCTCGGTGGGTACGGGGAGTGTGCGGGGCGGGGTGAGAGCGCTCCCACACTGATTCTGAGAGCGCTCTCAAGGTGCCGCCAATGTGCTCCCCGCCCCTGCGGTCGTCAAGATGTGAAACAAAGAAAGTCGTTGATCCGCAGGGGAGTTCAGGGGGTGAAGCCGCCCGTACCGGCTCAGACCGCGCTGCCCGCCCTCCGGTCGGCCCAGGACGGGTTCCATCCGTTGAGCCCGCCAGGGCCGCCGCGGCGGGTGCCGCGCCGAGCGCGGCGAGCAGACCGCGCCGGGACCATCCCCGCGGCTGCCGTCCGGACCGGTCCGCTATGTGCGGCACTGACACGACACGCCTTCCTGAGTTCTCCCGACGGTGCCCGGCATCCTGCGAGGCTTGTCTGGGATGCTCCTCATCCGGGAGGTGCAGGTGTTCTTCGGCGGACGGGTGTGAACGGCACTCCGCCTGCCCACGTGATCCGGCCCGCCTACGTCGTGCCGCCCGCCCCCGTCATCCTGACCGCCGCTCCGGCCGCCAGCCCAGCGCCCGCGAGATCCCCCGGGCCGCCAGCCGTACCGCCGGGGCCAGCGCCGGAACCTGGGCGCCCGCCCGCGGCACGACCACCGACACCGCCGCCACCACGTCCCCGCCCGGCCCGTGCACCGCCGCCGCCACCGACAGCGCGTCCTCGGTCACCTGACGCTCACTCACCGCCGCACCGGAACGGCGCACTTCGGCGAGGGTGCGGCGCAACCGCCGCGGATCGGTGATCGTGTACGGCGTGAAGGCGGCCAGCGGCCCGGTGCAGTACTCCTCCTGCAGGTCCGGGCCGGCGTGGGCGAGGAGGACGAGCCCGACGCCGGTGGCGTGCAACGGCCAGCGCGCACCGACCCGGATGTGCACGCCCACCGCCGAACGGCCCGACAGCCACTCGATGTAGACGACCTCCGTGCCGTCCCGCACGGCCAACTGCACGTTCTCGTGCGTCGCCTCGTACAGGTCCTCCAGATACGGCAGCGCCAGCTGCCTGAGGCCCAGGCCGCGCGGTGCGAGCGCGGCCACCTCCCACAGCCGCAGCCCCACGTGGTACGTCCCGGACGCATCGCGCTCCAGCGCGCCCCACGCGGTCAGGGCTCCCGCCAGCCGGTGCGCGGTGGTCAGGCTGAGCCCGGCCCGGCGGCTGATGTCCGTCAGGGACAGGGCGGGGTGCTCGTGGTCGAACGCGGCGAGCACGGCGAGCAGCCGCTCGGCCGCGGACCGCTCGCTCACGCAGCACCTCACCCGGTCGCCGTACGTCGTGGCCCGGATCGTAACCGACGCCGTCGGCTCCGGGCGGGCGGGCGCCGCCCGGTCACGTCGGTCACGGATCCTCCGGCGTGGTCAGTGCGTCATGAAGGAGGTGACGGGCAGGGGCCGGGAGACGATCCGGACGTCGCCGAGGCGTCCGTGCAGGATCTGGTCGATCTTGTCGGCGTACTCGTAGCCGCCGAGCAGCCAGGGGCGCCCGGACGAGGCGATGCCGATCGCGGGGGCGTGCGGGTTGCGCGCCACGGGGCAGCCCTGGACGTACATGATCGTGTGCCGGCCGTCGTTGACCACGGCCAGGTGCCACCAGGTCTCGCGGGCGGTCTCGTCGCCCCAGTTGGTGGCGAGCCGCTGCTGGTTGAGCGGGTGCACCGCCCACTGCGGGCCCGGGCCGTCGGAGAGGGACAGCGTGGCCAGCGGTTCGTCCGGGTCGTCCGTGACCGTGCCCACGGAGCCGTTGCGGCCGGTGCGGCTCACGAGACCGGACCAGGCGTTGTGCGAGGCGTCCCAGTCGGCGGGCAGCCAGTAGAACGCCTCGATGGTGTAGCCGTGCTCGAAGGTGGCCGAGTTGAGCGGGGCGCCGTCGACCGTCCGCAGATACGCGCCCTTCAGCGGCGACTTGTAGCCCTGGAACTCCAGGCTGCCGTGGCCCGGCTGGTCGGGGTGGTGGTCCGCCGACCAGCCGAGCGTGCCGCCGCCCACCGAGACCACGGTGAGGTCGTTGCCACGGCCGGAGAGGTCGCGGACGGTGCCGGAGACGGGCGACTCGAAACGCCAGTAGGCGACCGTGCCCGGTATCAGCATCTTCGACGCCGGCCGCGCCGGGCGGGCCGGCACCGGATCGAAGCCGGAGAAGCGGGCGGCGAAGTCGATCTCCACCGAGAAGCGGTCCGCGTCGCCGCTGAGCTCGATCTCCTGCCGCTCCAGCTCGTTGAGGCCCTTCCTGGCCCGGCCGAGGATCCACGGCGAGACCGTTTCCACGTCGATGACGTTCCGGTCCAGGTCGAAGTGGTAGAGGCGGATCATCGCCGCACCGCCGAAGTAGCGGTTCTGGTAGTTCGTGAGGTGCAGATGCACCTCGTTGCCGGCGGCGTTCTTGCGGGTCGCGCGGCCGGCGGGCCAGTAGTGGCCGTTCAGGGTCAGGAAGATCTGGTCGTGGTCCTCGATCAGCTGGTCCCACAGCTGCTGCCCGTAGGCCGACAACTGCTCGTCCCCGACGACCAGTTCGTGCGTGGTGAGCACGACCGGCGTCCTCGGGTGCCGGGCGAGCACGTCCTTCGCCCAGGCGTACCCCTGTGCCGACAGCCGCCAGTCCAGTGCGAGCACCATCCACTCGCGGCCGCCGGCCTTGAACAGGTGGTAGGTGTTGTAGCCGTCCGGAGAGGCGCCCCCGAACGTCGGCTTGTCCCGGAAGCGCCGCGGCCCGAAGGTGTCCAGGTACGGCGTCGAGCCGCGCTGGTCGTCCGTGGCCGACCTGATGTCGTGGTTGCCGGCCAGCACGCTGTAGCCGACGCCCCGGCGGTCCAGGATCCCGAACGCCTCGCCGATCGCGGCGAACTCGTCCTCGGCGCCGTTCTGGGTGAGGTCGCCGAGGTGGGTCAGGAAGACGATGTTGTCGTCCTCGCCGTGCTCCAGGAGATAGCGCAGCGAGGCTTCCAGCGGCGCCGGGTAGATGCTCGGGCCGTCGAACAGGTACTGGGTGTCGGGCATCACCGCGAGCGTGAACCGGCGGCTGTCCGCGTCCGGCCGCCGGCCGCCCCGCTCGGCCGCCTCGGCGACGCCCGGAACCGCAAGGGCCGGTACGGTGGCCCCGGCCGTGGCCGCAGCGCCGAGCAGCGCGGTGGCCCTGAGGAAGCTCCGTCGTCCGGCACCGGCCTGCACGGCCTCGCCCTGGCTGTGGTCATGCGACGTACACACGTGTGCTCCGTGAGGGTGAGAGGTTTTGCGGGGGAGTCGTGCCGGGGGGAGAGGGGGCCAGGGAGTTACGGAAGGACGGGCTCGTGGTGCGCCGGCGCGACCTTCCGTACGAGGGCGTCGAGCCTCGGCTCGTCGTCGGCGGGCGGCCGGGCCAGGGTGAGCACCGGCGCCGCCGCCCGCAGGCGGATCCGCGGCGCGCACACCTCGGTACCGCGCGGCACCGACGGCTCGGCCTCGGCCGTCACCACCCGCAGCGTCAGCCACGCCTCACCGCCGTCCTCCAGCAGGGTGAAGGGCAGTGGTACGGCCGCCGTCTCGCCGGGCCGCAGATCGGGCAGCTCGGCCGGAGCGGTCAGGGTGGGGCCGTGGGTCGGCGCCAGCTCCCAGGTCGCCGCCAGCCCGGCAAGACCCGGGAAACGCCGGTGGTTGGCGACGACGATCCCCTCGTGCCGGTAGCACCGGATGCGGACCGGTGCCTCGATCTCCCGACGGTGGTGCGGGCCTGGCTGCGGGATGCGGTCGCTGCGGAGGGGAAAGACCACCACTTCGGCCCCTTGGGCCTCGACCGCCTCGTCCGCCCCGTCCGCGGTGGATGGGCTGTCGTGGTCACCGCCGTACGCCCGGCGCCGGCCGGGTGCCGTGACACCGTTGTCGTACCGCCCGGCACCCGCGCGCCCGGCCCGTCTTCCGTCGCTCACGCGCCGCAGGATTGCGTGGCCCCAGAACTCCCGGATGAAGCCGCCCTGAAGGCCCGGCGTGGACTGGGTGGCCGCCCAGTGGTCCGCGCGCTCGGAAATGATGGGATGCCGGTGGACCCGGCCACCACCCGGTCCACCCTCCAGGGGCCGGGGCCGAGGTGGCCGTGGCGGGAGTTCGGGGAAGGGTGCAGACGTGAAACTGACGATTCTGGGCGGCGGCGGGTTCCGGGTGCCGCTCGTCCACGGTGCGCTGCTGACCGACCACGCCGAAGGGCGGGTCACCGAGGTCGTCCTGCACGACCTGGACGAGCACCGGCTGCGTGCGGTGACGCGTGTCCTGGCCGAACAGGCCGCCGGCGTCCCCGACGCGCCCCGCGTCACCGCCACCACCGGCCTCGACGAGGCGCTCGCCGGCGCCGACTTCGTCTTCTCCGCGATCCGCGTCGGCGGCCTGCAGGGCCGGGCGGACGACGAGCGCGTGGCGCTCGCCGAGGGCGTGCTCGGCCAGGAGACCGTGGGCGCGGGCGGCATCGCCTACGGTCTGCGGACGGTGCCCGTCGCCGTCGACATCGCCCGGCGCGTGGCCCGCCTCGCCCCGGACGCCTGGGTCATCAACTTCACCAATCCGGCCGGCCTGGTCACGGAGGCCATGTCCCGGCACCTCGGCGACCGCGTCATCGGCATCTGCGACTCGCCCGTCGGCCTCGGCCGCCGCATCGCCCGCGTCCTCGGTGCCGACCCGCAGGAGGCCCTCGTCGACTACGTCGGCCTCAACCACCTCGGCTGGGTGCGCGGCCTGCGGGTCGCCGGACGCGACGAGCTGCCGCGCCTGCTCGCCGACCCCGCCCTGCTCGGTTCCTTCGAGGAGGGCAGGCTGTTCGGCGCCGACTGGCTGCAGTCGCTCGGTGCGATCCCCAACGAGTATCTGCACTACTACTACTTCAACCGGGAGGCCGTGCGCGCCTACCAGCGGGCCGGGCAGACCCGGGGCGCCTTCCTGCGCGACCAGCAGGCCCGTTTCTACACGGAGGCCCTGCGCACCGACCGGTCCGCGCTGGAGGTGTGGGACCGCACGCGCGCCGAGCGGGAGGCCACCTACATGGCCGAGAACCGGGAGAGCGCCGGCGCGGGCGAGCGCGAGGCCGAGGACCTGTCCGGCGGCTACGAGAAGGTCGCGCTCGCCCTGATGCGGGCCGTCGCCCGCGACGAGCCGACCACACTGATCCTCAACGTGCGCAACGGAGACTCGCTCTCCGTGCTCGACGGCGACGCCGTGATCGAGGTCCCCTGCCGGGTCGACGCGGGCGGCGCCCACCCGGTCGCCGTCGCCCCGCTGCCCGATCACGCCACCGGACTGGTCTGCTCGGTGAAGGCCGTCGAGCGGGAGGTGCTCGCCGCCGCCGAGTCGGGTTCCCGGCAGGCGGCCGTGAAGGCGTTCGCGCTGCATCCGCTGGTCGATTCGGTCAACGTGGCCCGCAGGCTGGTCGAGGGCTACCTCGAGGTCCATCCTGGCCTGGCGTACCTTAAGTGAGCAGTCGGTAAGCGCTTTCCCTCGTTTCGCTCGCCGCTCCCTCCTGGAGATCTCCATGCACGACGAACGCCGCAGGATCGAGGACCGCGTCGAACGCCTCCACAGCCAGCGCATCAAGCCCGCGATCTACGCGGCACGTGTCCCCCTGGAGGTGGAGGCCTGGCAGGCCCCGGGGGAACCGGTCTCCTTCGAGGAGGCCGCGGCCGCCCCGTACACACCGTTCACGACGAACACCCCCCTGGGGTCCGCCCTGGGGGACGACCTGGTTCCGGATGCGTGGCCGGGTCCCCGCCGAGTGGGCCGGGCGGCGGGTGGAGTCGGTCATCGACCTCGGGTTCGTCGGCGACTGGCCCGGCAACCAGGCCGAGGCGCTCGTCCACCGCACCGACGGCACCCCGCTGAAGGCGGTCAACCCGCTCAACCAGTACGTGCCGGTCGCCCACCCGGCGGCGGGCGGCGAGGTGGTCGAGTACCTGGTGGAGGCGGCCTCCAACCCGGACATCCTGGCCAACGGCTTCGCCGGACCGACGCCGCTCGGCGATGTACGGACGGCGGGCGACCGCCCGCTGTACACCTTCCGCCGCGCCGACCTCGCCGTCCTGGACGAACAGGTCTGGCACCTCGACCTCGACCTCCAGGTGCTGCGCGAACTGATGCTGGAGCTCGGCGAGCACGAACCGCGCCGGCACGAGATCATGCACGCCCTCGACCGCGCCATGGACCTGCTCGACCTGGACGACATCTCCGCCTCGGCCCCCGCGGTACGGGAGTCCCTGCGCCCGGCGCTGGCCAGGCCCGCCCACGCCAGCGCGCACATCCTCTCCGGCGTCGGCCACGCGCACATCGACACCGCCTGGCTGTGGCCGATCCGTGAGACCAGGCGCAAGACGTCCCGGACCTTCGCCAACGTCACCGCGCTCGCCGACGAGTACGAGGAGTTCGTGTTCGCCTGCTCCCAGGCCCAGCAGTACGAGTGGGTGCGCGAGCACTACCCGCACGTGTGGGAGCGGATCAAGAAGTCGGTGGCGAAGGGCCAGTGGGCGCCGGTCGGCGGGATGTGGGTGGAGGCCGACGGCAACCTGCCCGGCGGCGAGGCCCTGGCCCGCCAACTGGTCCACGGCAAACGGTTCTTCATGGAGCACTTCGGCATCGAGACCAAGGGTGTCTGGCTGCCGGACTCCTTCGGCTACACCGCGGCCTACCCCCAGCTGGCCAGGCTCGCCGGCAACGAGTGGTTCCTCACCCAGAAGATCTCCTGGAACCAGACCAACGCCTTCCCCCACCACACCTTCTGGTGGGAGGGCATCGACGGCACCCGGATCTTCACCCACTTCCCGCCCATCGACACCTACAACGCCCGCTTCAGCGGCGCCGAGATGGCCCGGGCGGTCCGCAACTACGCCGAGAAGGGCGGCGCCACCCGCTCCCTCGCCCCCTTCGGCTGGGGCGACGGCGGAGGCGGCCCCACCCGCGAGATCATGGAACGCGCCCGCCGCCTGAAGGACCTGGAGGGCTCCGCCAGGGTCGAGATCGAACACCCCGACGCGTTCTTCGCCAAGGCCCGCGAGGAGTACCCGGACGCCCCGGTCTGGGCGGGCGAGCTGTACCTGGAGCTGCACCGCGCCACCTACACCACCCAGGCCCGCACCAAGCAGGGCAACCGCCGCTGCGAACACCTGCTGCGCGAGGCCGAGTTGTGGGCCACGACGGCCGCCCTGCACGCACCCGGCTACGCCTACCCGTACGAGAAGCTCGACCGCCTGTGGAAGACGGTCCTGCTGCACCAGTTCCACGACATCCTGCCCGGCTCGTCCATCGCCTGGGTGCACCGCGAGGCCGAGGCCGAATACGCCCGCGTGGCCGGGGAGCTGACGGCGCTCACGGGCGAGGCGATCGCCGCCCTGGGCACCGGCGGGCCCCGCGTGTTCAACACCGCCCCCCGCGACCGCGCCGAGGTGGTCCGCACCCCCGAGGGCGCACCGATGTACGTAGAGGTGCCCGCGAACGGCTCCGCGTCCCTCACGCCCGCCGAACCCCCGCACCCGGTCACGGTCGAGGGGCGCACCCTGGACAACGGGATCGTCCGGGTAGAGGTGGCCGCAGACGGCACACTGTCGTCCGTACGCGATCTACGGGCCGGCCGCGAAGTCCTCGCCGGCCCGGGCAACCTGCTCCGCCTCCACACGGACCTGCCCAACTGCTGGGACGCCTGGGACATCGACAAGCACTACCGGAACCGCTACACCGACCTGCTGGAACCCGACTCGGTCACCGTGGTCGAGGAGGACGCCCTGGCGGGCGCGATCCGGGTGGTCCGCTCCTTCGGCAAGGGCTCCCGCATCACCCAGACGATCACCGTCCGCGCGGGAAGCGCCCGCATCGACATCGAGACGGACCTCGACTGGCACGAGACGGAGAAGATCCTCAAGGCGGGTTTCCCCGTCGATCTGCGCGCCCCGCACTCCTCCGCCGAGATCCAGTTCGGCCACGTCCAGCGGCCCACCCACACCAACACCAGCTGGGAGGCCGCCCGTTTCGAGGTCTCCGGCCACCGCTGGGTGCACATCGCCGAAACCGGTTACGGCGTCGCCGTCATCAACGACTCCACCTACGGCCACGACGTCTCCCGCACCGTCCGCGAGGACGGGGGCACGACCACCACGGTCCGCCTCAGCCTGGTCCGCGCCCCGCGCGTCCCCGACCCCGAGGCGGACCAGGGCCGGCACCGCTTCACCTACGCCCTGCTGCCCGGCGCGAGCATCGAGGACGCGGTCGCCGAGGGCCACGCCCTCAACCTGCCGCTGCGAGTGGCCGATTCGGCGGGCGAGCCCGGGCCGGTGGTCTCCACCCAGGGCGAGGGCGTGACCGTGGAGGCGGTCAAGCTCGCCGACGACGGCTCCGGGGACGTGGTGGTCCGGCTGTACGAGTCCCGGGGCGGCCGGGCCGCCGGGGTGCTGCGCACCGGGTTCCCGCTGGCCGGAGCCGACGTCACCGACCTGCTGGAACGCCCGCTCGGCCCGGCCGAGGCCGACGGGAACGCCGTACCCCTGCACCTGCGCCCGTTCGAGGTGCGCACCCTGCGCCTGGCCGTGGGGCGCTGAGACGGCACGCGGCGCAGGGCCACTCCGCCGAGCGGCCCTGCGCCGTATCGCAAGCGACCGTCAGCCGGTGAACCCGGCCGTGATCGAGGTGAACTGCCAGGTGTTCTGGCTGATGCCGGAGCAGTTGCTCACCACGCCGCCGCCCGCGCACGGCCGGTCGCGGTTGACCGACCAGAAGGCGAGCCGCGCGATGTGGTGGGAGTTCGCCCAGTCGCGGATCTGGGTCCAGATCGCCGGGGTGGTCGTCTCCTGCTGGTCCGACAGGCCGTTCATGCCCGAGATGCCGATGTGGGCGTAGGCGGTCGCGTCGTCCCAGCCGAAGGTCGACTTCAGCTTGGCCTTCAGGCCCTCCGCGGCGTTGACGGTGTTGCCGTACATGTCCGAGCCGCCGCCGAAGTCGAACGGCATGATGGTGAACACGTCGATGTTCGCGCCGAGCGACTGCGCCTGCTCGATCAGCCGGTTTCCGTAGTACGTCGGCCCGGTGGTCGAGGTGCCGAAGGTGACGAGGGTCCTCAGGCCGGGGTTGTCGGCCTTGACCGTCTTCAGCGCGGTGAGGATCTTCGCCTGCACGGCCTCGTTCTCGAACTCGTCGGTGTTCTCGATGTCCATGTCGACGGCCTTCAGGCCGTAGGCGTCGATCACCTTCTGGATGGCGCCGGCGAGCGCGGCCGCGGAGGAGCAGTTGGCGCCGAGCTTGCTGCCCTGCCAGCCCCCGAAGGACGGTACGACATCACCGCCGGCGGACCGGACGGCGTTGATCGCGCTCTGGTCGGCGCCGCCGGTGAGCGGCCGACTGCCGTCCCAGGCCGGGGTGCAGCCGCCGGAGTCCAGCACGAACGCCATGGTGAACGACTTGATCCCGGTAGCGCTCATCACCGTCGCCGGGCTCGGGGGATCGCCCCAGCCCTCGTACAGATACGGCGCGGCCTGCGTGAACCCGGTGCCGCCGCCGCTGCCCGCGTTCGTGGTCACGGAGACGGCGTTGGAGGCGGCCGAGACGTTCCCGGCCGCGTCGTGCGCCTTCACCGTGAAGGTGTACGACGTGCTGGGCGAGAGCCCGCTGACCGTGGCGGACGTGCCGGAGACGGTCAGCACCTGGTTGGCGCCGCTGTAGATGTCGTAACCGGTCACTCCCACGTTGTCCGTGGCGGCGTTCCACGACAGCGAGACGCTGGACGACGTCTTGCCGGTGGAGGTCAGGCCCGTCGGCGCGGTCGGCGCCTGTGTGTCCCCGCCGCCCCCGCCGCCGCCCGGGCCGTCCAGGCCGATGTCGTCGGCCCAGTAGGTGCCCTGGGCGTACCAGCCGTGGACATAGATGGTGGCGCTGGTCTGTGAGGCACCGGTGGTGAACGAGACACTGAGCGGGCTGTACGCCGTCGGCGAGGTCGTCCAGGTCGAGGCGCCGCCGTTCACGCCCAGGTACACATAGCTGCCGCGTACCCAGCCGCTGAGGGTGTACGTCGTGTTCGGCTGGACGGCGACGGTCTGGCTGCACTGCGCGTCGTCGCTGTCGGTCACCGCGCCCTGCAGCGCCTTCGAGCCGCTGTGCACGGGGGAGGAGACGACCGAGCCGAGATTGCCGGTGCAGGTCCAGGGGGAGAGGCCGCCGGACTCGAAGCCGGGGTTGGTGAGGATGTTGGCCGCCTGAGCGGTACCCGGAAGGGCGATGGCCCCGCCGACCGCGAGGGCGACGGAACCGAGGAGAGCGAGAAGCCGACGTCTGTGACGTCCGAGTGGATTGCGCACGCGATCTCCCTGTGGGGATGGGGTGTTCGGGAGTGCACGGCTGTGCGGAGGTGCGCCCATGAATTTGGTATGGACCAATCCGGCTGTCAAGGACGGCGGCAGAATTGGTCCATACCGACGGCCTAGAGCGGCAGGACCTCCACCGCCGAAGCCGCCTGCGCGGGCACCACCGGAAGGGCGATCTCCGCCTCCCTCTGCCGCGGAAGCGCCGCAGGCACAGGCAGCAGCGATCGCGGCCCCGAGACCACCGTGTAGTCCTGCCCCAGGAACGGCGGCTCGATCACCCCGGGATCCTCACCCAGAGCCAACTGCACGGCGGCCCAGGGCACGTTCACCCCGCACAAGGACACCTGGTGCAGGCCCCCGGAGGGCCTCGTGTTGACATCCAGCAGCACCGGCCGGTCGCCGAGCATGCGGAACTGGATGTTGGACAGGTGGTGCAGCCCGAAGCCCTCCGCGATCAGCCGGGCCGGCTCCAGCCACCGCTCGTCGAGCGTGAAGCCCCTGCGGCGGCCGTTCTTGGTGCGGCCCACCGCGAACCGCAGCCGGTTGTCGGGCCCGGTCAGGCAGTCGACCGACACCTCGGGCTGCTCCAGGCGCGGCATCACCAGCCAGTCCACCGGCCGCCCGGACCGCCGCAGCGCCTCGAGGACCAGGTCGAGCTGGACGTACGGGCCCGGGAACCCCTCGAGATGGGCGAGCGAGAACGGGGCGCGGGTGATCACCCGGAAGCCGACCCCGCCGGCACCGGCGGCCGGTTTGAAGCACGCCTTGTGCCCGGCCGCCTCCAACTCCTCCACGGCGGCGAGGAGTTCCTCGGCCGTGCGTACCCGCCACCACGGCGGCACCGGGACGCCCACCGAGCGGACCGCCTCGTACGCGGTCGCCTTGTCCTCGAACACGGCCACCGCCTCGGGCGTCGGCGCCAGCAGGGCCGTACCCGCCGCCGCGAACTCCGCACGGTGCCGCACGATCGCCGCCTGGTGCAGCCGGGGCACGAACACGTCGATGCCGCGCCGGGCGCACTGGTCGAGCGCGTACTCGACGTAGGCGGCCGGGGACAGGCCCTCCGGTTCCAGGTCGGCGGTGTCGGCGGCGGCCAGGACGGGGGAGTCGGGGTCTGCGTGCGTGGCATGGATCTCCACCGCGCGATCGCTGGGATTTCTGCGCAGCTGATCCATGAAGAACACGTTCTCCGCGTACGTGCGGTTGAGCCAGACGCGTACGCGAGAGAGCATGCAGGCCGCCTTTCACGGTTTTCGGGCAGGGCTCAGCGGCCCGTGCCCGGGCAGGAGGGAGGAAGGGACACCAAACAACCCCTGCGAAAAGGGAGGTTGGGGTGATGGTGTCGGGGCGATCATACGGCTTTCAAGAGCCCGCGCGTGCAACGCGGATGTTACGGATTTCCGGGACCCGTCCAGGAGGCTCGCCGGTCCCTTCCGGCCGGCTTCCGGCCCGCTGCCGGACCCCCGTGACACGGCGGCCGGGGATCCTCTTGTCTGGTTGTCCGGGAATGTGATCTCGTGGTCCCGGCGGAGGAAGATCGGAAGGGGTGTCGGGTGGAGTCTGTGGCCGGGGCCGGGCAGCTGCTGGCCATCAGCGACCTGCACATCGGCTATCCGGAGAACCGCGCCCTGGTCGAGGACATGCGGCCCGCCGGTGACGAGGACTGGCTGATCGTGGCCGGGGACATCGCCGAGACGGTGGCCGACATCCGGTGGACCCTGGAGCAGCTCGCCGGCCGTTTCCGCAAGGTGCTGTGGGTCCCCGGCAACCACGAACTGTGGACGCACCCGAAGGATCCGGTCACCCTGCGCGGCGTCGCCCGCTACGAGCACCTGGTCGGCCTGTGCCGCGAGCTGGGCGTCGTCACCCCCGAGGACCCCTACCCGGTGTGGCACGGCCCCGGCGGCCCGGTGGTCGTCGCCCCGCTGTTCCTGCTCTACGACTACTCGTTCCTGCCGCCCGGCTGCGCCACCAAGGCCGAGGGCCTGGCCTACGCCGAGAGCACGGGCGTGGTCTGCAACGACGAGTACCTGCTGCACCCCGATCCCTACCCGACCCGTGACGCCTGGTGCAGGGCGCGGGTCGCCGAGACCGAGCGCAGGCTCGCCGAGCTGCCCCCGGACCTGCCGGTCGTACCGGTCAACCACTATCCGCTGCACCGGCATCCCACCGAGGTGCTGTGGTACCCGGAGTTCGCCATGTGGTGCGGCACCCTGCTGACCGCCGACTGGCACCGCCGGTTCCGCGTGGCGACCATGGTCTACGGCCATCTGCACATCCCGCGCACCACCTGGCACGACGGAGTCCGCTTCGAGGAGGTCTCCGTAGGATATCCCCGTGAATGGCGCAAGCGCCCGGAGCCGCCGGGACGGCTGCGCCGCATCCTGCCGATGGAGGTCGGAACCGGTGATCGAGGAGCTGCTCCCGGAGTCGGTCGTGGCCGTGGAGGCACACGGTGACGACCCGCTGTGGGACGCCCCGCTCCACCCCGGGGAGGAAGCGCTCGTCGCACGGGCCCTGACCAAGCGCCGCCGCGAGTTCGCCGCCGCACGCGGCTGTGCCCGGCGCGCCATGGAGAAGCTCGGCGTGCCCGCGCAGTCCGTCCTCAGAGGCGAGCGGGGCGCGCCGCGCTGGCCGGCCGGCCTGATCGGCAGCATCACCCACTGCGAAGGCTACTGCGCCGCCGCGCTGGCCCGGGCCGGCGATCTGGCCTCCCTCGGCATCGACGCCGAACCGCACGGGCCGCTCCCGGAGGAGGTCCGCCCAGCCGTCCACCTGCCCGCCGAGGCCGAGCGGTTCGCCCGGCTCTCGGACCGGCGGCCCGGCGTGCACTGGGACACGATCCTGTTCAGCGCCAAGGAGTCCGTCTACAAGGCGTGGTTCCCCCTGGCCCGCACCTGGCTGGACTTCTCCGAGGCCGACATCTTCCTCGACCCCGGCCCCGGCGACGAGCCGCACGGTACCCTGCGTGCCGAACTCCTCGTCCCCGGGCCCCGGGTCGGCGGCCGCCGGGTCCAGGTCTTCGACGGCCGGTGGGCCGTACGCGACGGAGTGGTCACCACCGCCGTGGTCGTCCCGCACTCCTGAGCCCCGGCGGCGGCGCGCAGCGCCCGGCCCGCTCAGGCCGGCGGGCACCAGTCGCGCAGCAGCCGGAAGAACCGCTCCTCGTTGCCCGTGAGGCCCGCGCGCTCCAGGGCCTGTTCCGCCTCGGCCAGCACGACGGGCGGCACCACGGCGGGCCGGCCGCCGTCCGGTGGCCCGTCGAAGACGGCGCGCACGGTGTGCAACAACCGCAGATAGGCCTGTACGGCGGTGCGCTCACGGTCGGTCAGTACGGCGGTGGGCATCGGTCGGCTCTCCCCGAGTAGGCGTCACGGTCGCGCGCGCTGCGGCGCACCTCTCCAGCTTGCCGCCCACCACTGACAACGCCGTCCGGCCGCGTCCCGGTTCGCCCGCTCAGCCGAGGCCGAATCCTTTCACCCCTGCGCCGCACGGCGGCCCCGGGCCCATCCTGTGGCCCGGACCGGCGTCAGCCCTGCGGTCCCGGATACCCCAGGGACGCTTCGATGCGCCCGGCCACGTCGTCGCGCTGCACCGGGCCGCGCAGAGCCGAACCTGCGAGCCAGGTGCGGCACTTGCTGGCCAGCAGCAGACCGAAGGTCTCGGCGTCCCGCTCCTCGGCGAGGTCGAAACGGGTCCGGGCCGCGACGCGCTGCACCGTGGCCTGGAGGGCCTCCTGGTCGGTGTCGTCGTGCAGCAGCCGCGTGGCCACGCCCACGCCGTCGACGTGGTGTCCGCGGTGGTCGGCCTGCATGTGCCACAGTTCGTGGCCCAGGATCACCAACTGGTGGTCCGGCGCGGTGCGTTCCTCCACGACGACGAGATCGCGGTCGGTCAGGTCCAGCCACAGGCCGCTCGCCGTGCCCGTCGGGAAGGCGGCGGCACGGAAGTGCACCGGGCGGCCCCGGCGGCGGCTCATCGCCTCGCACAGCGCGCCGTACAGCTCCCGCGGCGGCACCGGCGCGGGCAGCGCAAGACCGCCCACCAGCTCGTTGCACAGCCGGCGCATGTCCCTGCCGATGCCCACAGTCCTCCCCCGGCTCACGACTCGGGCCGTTTGACGCTCTCCAGGAGCATGTCGAGCCACTCCGCGACCTTGTCCCGGTGCTGGTCGGTGGGCAACTGCGCGGCCCGCCAGGCTATTCCGCGCACCCCGTGGTCCTGCAGCAGCCGCTCCAGCGGATCCTCCTCGGCCCCGGCGGCGGCCCGCTCCCGGTCGGCGAGCTTCGTCAGCAGCTCCTGCTCGGTGCGCTGCAGCGCGCCCGCCAGCGCCTCGGGGTCCTCCGCGGTGAGGAAGCCGGCGTGCACCCGGAAGAAACGCTGCAACGCGTCGCAGTGCTCCATGGTCGGCCGCCGGTCGCCGTTGATGAGGGCGCCGGCCTGCTGCCGGGACATGCCCGCGCCGTCGGCGATCTCCTGCTGGGTGTACTTGCGGCCGTTGGGTTTCAGCCGGGTGCGCCGCAACAGGTCCAGGCGCTGCAGAAAGCGGGCCTGTACGTCCGGTTCGCCGGCGGGCCGGCCGGTGAGCAGGGCCTTGACCACCGGCTCCGGGACCCCGCAGGCCACGGAGAGCCGCCCGATGTCGAAGACCTCGGCGCGTGCCACGCCGAGCCGGTCGGCGAGTGCGGTGACGCGGGCGACGACGGCCGGCAGCTGGGCGGTCGCCGTGGCGCCCGGATCCTCGTAGCCATCCGTCACCGACAGAACTCCTACGTCTCTCGAGGGCTTCAGATGCGTCCGTGCTTCTGACGAGCGATCGCCGTGGACTTCCCGGAGACTAGCGGGTGTCTCGAACTCACATCCAGGTGTCGCCACAACTGTGGCGAATTTCAGCCGTCAACGAGCACAAAATGCCACGATAGTTGACACGGTCTTGTCGCGGGCCGCAGGATCACAGGGCCGCGTGAAGGCCGCAGAGGCAAGAGGGGTGACCTCCCGATGGCGCATCAGGCAGGAGGGCAGCGGCCGGCACCGCGGCCCGTCCCCGAGACCTTCGAGACCCAGGCGTATCTCCAGGACTACGCCCTACTGCTGGAGTCCCTCGCTTGCCCGTCCCTGGTCGTCGACCACCGCTGGGACGTCGTCATGGCCAACGGCGCGTTCGAGTCACTTTTCCGTGGCATGCGCCGGCAGGCGACGGCCATGCCCGGGGACAACTTCCTGCGGTTCGTCCTGTTCCATCCGGACGCGGCCGACGTCCTCGGCGAGCACGAACAGGGCTGGTGCCTGCCGATGCTGGCCCACTTCAAGGCCGCCCTCGAGGCATACGGTCACGATCACGAACTCCAGGCCGTCCGCCGGGACATCGCCCAGGACCCGCTCATGGAGGCCGCCTACCGCCAGGGCCTGCCGCACTGGATCCACGCCGTCGGCGAGCGCGCGACCCGGCTCGACGGGGCCGTCCGGCTGCTGCTCCACCCCGACCCGCGGCGCGGCCCCATCGAGTGCCGCATCGTCGAGGAGACACCGGAGGTCCTGCGCGACCTCGGCTACCGGCGCCTTTCGATGGTCCTGCGGGAGAACCGCCGGCCCGCCGCACCGGCCCGCCGTCCGCGCCGGTCCCGGGGCGCGGCGGCCCGTCTGACGGTCGTCCCGGCCCCCGAGAACTGACCCGGCACCGCCGGCGTTCAGGTCGCCGGCGGCGCCGGGTCGAAAGTGCCTACGGCCCCGCATCCAGGCTTGAGGCATTCTTACGCAAGCCGCTTGCATGACTTGCGCTAGGCTTGCGCACATGACACGACGACTTGCGGAAGTGGCGAAGAAGGTCGGCGTCAGCGAAGCGACCGTCAGCCGGGTGCTCAACGGCAAACCCGGGGTCTCCGACGCGACCCGGCAGGCGGTGCTGACGGCGCTGGACGTCCTCGGTTACGAGCGCCCCACCCAGCTGCGCGGCGAACGCGCCCGGCTCGTCGGCCTGGTGCTGCCGGAGCTGCAGAACCCCATCTTCCCGGCGTTCGCCGAGGTCATCGGTGGCGCGCTGGCCCAGCTCGGCCTCACCCCGGTGCTGTGCACACAGACCAAGGGCGGCGTCTCGGAGGCGGACTACGTCGAACTGCTGCTGCAGCAGCAGGTCTCCGGCGTCGTCTTCGCCGGCGGCCTCTACGCGCAGGCGGACGCCCCGCACGACCACTACCGGCTGCTCGCCGAGCGCAACATCCCCGTCGTGCTGGTCAACGCGGCCATCGAACACCTCGGCTTCCCGGGCGTGTCCTGTGACGACGCCGTCGCCGTCGAGCAGGCGTGGCGGCATCTGGCCTCGCTCGGCCACGAGCGCATCGGGCTGGTCCTCGGCCCCGGTGACCACGTGCCCTCGGCGCGCAAACTGGCCGCCGCGCGGGCGATCGCCGGAGACCTGCCGGAGGAGTTCGTCGCCCGGGCCATCTTCTCCATCGAGGGCGGTCACGCCGCCGCGTCCCGGCTGATCGACCGGGGTGTCACCGGCATCATCTGCGCCAGCGACCCGCTCGCGCTCGGCGCGGTCAGGGCCGCACGCCGCAAGGGGTACGGCGTGCCGGGGCGGATCTCGGTCGTCGGCTACGACGACTCGGCGTTCATGAACTGCACCGAGCCCCCGCTCACCACCGTCCGCCAGCCCATCGAGGCCATGGGGCGCGCGGCCGTCGAGTTGCTGAACGCGCAGATCGGCGGCACCGCCGTACCCGCCGAGGAGCTGCTGTTCGAGCCCGAGCTGGTGGTGCGCGGATCCACTGCGCAAGCCCCGCGCGACTGAGTTCCTGGCCGGGATCTCGAAGATCCACGACTCTGTCAAACAATTGCAGACTTCGCGCGACATCTTGCGTTCCGATGTCGGCGGTGCTTGAGTGTGCGGCGCCCACCGCTCCTGCCATGAGTTCCATCAGGGGGTCCACCGATGACAAGCACCGGGTTCCGCCGTACCTTCGTCGCGATCGGCGTCTGTTCCTCGCTCGCCCTGGCCGCCACCGCCTGCGGGTCGGGTGGCGGCGACTCGGCGAGCGGCAAGACCCGCATCACCGTCAACTGCGAACCGCCGAAAAGCGCCAAGGTCGACCGGACGTTCTTCGAGGAGGACCTCGCCTCCTTCGCGAAGCAGAACCCGGACACCGACGTCGTCGCGCACGACGCCTTCCCCTGCCAGGACCCGAAGACCTTCGACGCCAAGCTCGCCGGCGGTCAGATGGAGGACGTCTTCTACACGTACTTCACCGACGCCAGGCACGTCGTGGACATAGGCCAGGCGGCCGATCTCACGCCGTACCTGAAGGAGTTGAAGTCCTACGGCACCCTCCAGAAGCAGCTGCGGGACATCTACACCGTGGACGGAAAGGTCTACGGCATCCCGCGCACCGGATACAGCATGGGGTTGATCTACAACCGCAAGCTCTTCCAGAAGGCCGGCCTCGACCCGGACAAGCCCCCCGCCACCTGGGACGAGGTCCGCGCCGACGCCAAGAAGATCGCCGCCCTCGGAGGCGGCACCGTCGGGTACGCCGACTACAGCGCCCAGAACCAGGGCGGCTGGCACTTCACCGCCGAGCTGTACTCACAAGGAGGCGACGTCGTCGGCGCCGACGGCAAGAAGGCCACCATCGACACCCCCGAGGGCCACGCCGTCCTGCAGAACCTGCACGACATGCGGTGGACCGACGCCTCCATGGGCAGCAAGCAGCTCCTCGTCATCAACGACGTGCAGCAGATGATGGGGTCGGGCAAGCTCGGCATGTATCTCTCCGCCCCCGACAACATCCCGATCCTGGTCAAGGAGAAGGGCGCGAACTACGACGACATCGCCATCGGCCCGATGCCCGGCGGCAAGGCCACGCTCATCGGCGGCGACGGCTACATGTTCAACAAGCACGACACGCCCGCCCAGATCCGGGCCGGCCTGAAATGGCTCGACCACATGTTCCTCACCCCCGGATCGGGCTTCCTCGGCGACTACGCCCGCGCCAAGCAGCACGACGCCCCGGTCGGCCTGCCCGAGCCGCGTCTGTTCACCGGCGCCGCCGACGCCAAGGACCAGCAGGTCAAGAAGGCCAACGCCAATGTCCCGGTGGAGAACTACCAGGCCTTCCTCGACGGCAACCAGCAGCTGACGATGAAGATCGAGCCGCCCGACGCCCAGCAGATCTACTCCGTCCTCGACTCGGCCGTCTCCGCCGTCCTCACCAACAAGGACGCCGACATCGACCAGCTCCTCAAGGACGCGTCCGGCAAGATCGACGGCATCCTGGCCCGGAGCTGACCGCCATGACGAAGACGGCCGAACGGCGGCCCGTGACGAAGGCCGCCGTCCACCCGGTCCCGGCGCCGCCCCCGGCAGGGGGCCGCAGGCGGCGCCGCCTCCTCGACCAGGCCCGCGCCTACGCCTTCCTGCTCGGCGGCCTGGTCTGCTTCGCCCTGTTCTCCTGGTACCCGGCGATCCGCGCGGTCGTCATCGCCTTCCAGAAGTACACGCCGGGCTCGAGGCCCGAGTGGGTCGGCACCGCCAACTTCACCCGCGTCCTGCACGACCCCGAGTTCAGCGCGGCCTGGCGCAACACCCTCACCTTCACCCTGCTGGCCCTGCTGATCGGCTTCGCGATCCCCTTCCTCCTCGCCCTCGTTCTCAACGAACTCCGGCACGCCAAGGCGTTCTTCCGGGTGGTCGTCTATCTGCCGGTGATGATCCCGCCGGTGGTCAGCGCCCTGCTGTGGAAGTGGTTCTACGACCCCGGAGCCGGCCTCGCCAACGAGGCGCTGCGCTTCCTGCACCTGCCGACGTCCAACTGGTCCAACGGCACCGACACCGCCCTGGTCTCCCTGGTGATCGTGGCCACCTGGGCCAACATGGGCGGCACCGTCCTCATCTACCTCGCCGCCCTCCAGTCCATCCCGGGCGAGCTGTACGAGGCCGCCGAACTGGATGGCGCCACCCTGCGCCAGCGCGTCCGCCACGTCACGGTCCCGCAGACCCGGTTCGTGATCCTGATGCTGATGCTCCTTCAGATCATCGCCACCATGCAGGTGTTCACCGAGCCGTTCGTCATCACCGGCGGCGGCCCGGAGAACGCCACGGTGACCGTGCTCTACCTCATCTACAAGTACGCCTTCCTCTACGACGACTTCGGCGGCGCCTGCGCCCTCAGCGTCATGCTCCTGGTCCTGCTCGGCGTCTTCTCCGCCGTCTACCTGCGGTTCACCCGCACCGAGGGGGACGGCGCATGAGCACCCGCACCCTGGTCTCCCCGGCCGCCCTCGCCCGCCCGCGCGGCAAGGCGGTCTACTGGACGGTGTTCACGGCCGTCGTCGTCCTCTTCGCGCTCGCGTTCCTCTTCCCGGTCTACTGGATGGTGACCGGCGCGATGAAGTCCCCGGACGAGGTGGCCCGGACCCCGCCGACGCTGATCCCCGAGCACTGGCATCTCGGCGGTTACACCGACGCCTGGGACCTGATGCAGCTGCCGCAGCACCTGTGGAACACGGTGGTGCAGGCGGCCGGCGCCTGGGCGTTCCAGCTGGTGTTCTGCACGGCCGCCGCCTACGCCCTGTCCAAGCTGAGACCGGCCTTCGGCAAGGTGATCCTGGGCGGCATCCTGGCCACCCTCATGGTCCCGGCGCAGGCCCTGGTCGTACCGAAGTACCTCACGGTCGCCGACCTGCCGCTGATCCACACCAGCCTGCTCAACGACCCCCTCGGCATCTGGCTGCCGGCCGTCGCCAACGCCTTCAACCTCTATCTGCTCAAACGGTTCTTCGACCAGCTGCCGCGCGATGTGCTGGAAGCCGCCGAGATCGACGGCGCCGGCAGGCTGCGCATCCTGTGGTCGGTGGTGCTGCCCATGTCCCGGCCGGTGCTCGGCGTGGTGTCGATCTTCGCGCTGGTCGCCGTCTGGCAGGACTTCCTGTGGCCGCTGATGGTCTTCTCCGACACCGACAAGCAGCCCATCAGCGTGGCCCTGGTCCAGCTGTCGCAGAACATCCAGCTCACCGTGCTCATCGCCGCGATGGTGATCGCCAGCATCCCGATGGTGGCGCTGTTCCTCGTCTTCCAGCGGCACATCATCGCCGGGATCAGCGCGGGCAGCACCAAGGGCTGACGCGCCGCACCGCCTCACCGAAGGCGCCGCACCGCCTCACAGAAAGGTCAAGCTCCGTGGGACAGCCCACCCATGCCCTGAAGGACCGCGACTGGTGGCGCTCGGCCGTCATCTACCAGGTGTACGTCCGCAGCTTCGCGGACGGCGACGGCGACGGCACCGGTGACCTCGCGGGCGTCCGCGCCCGGCTGCCGTACCTCGCCGAACTCGGCGTGGACGCCCTGTGGTTCACCCCCTGGTACCTGTCGCCGCTGAAGGACGGCGGCTACGACGTCGCCGACTACCGGACCATCGACCCGGCCTTCGGCACCCTCGCCGAGGCGGAGAAGCTCATCGCGGAAGCACGAGAGCTGGGCATCCGGACCATCGTCGACATCGTGCCCAACCACGTCTCCGACCAGCACCCCTGGTTCCGCGCCGCGCTCGCCGCCGGGCCCGGCAGCCCGGAACGCGAGCTGTTCCACTTCCGCCCCGGACGTGGCGCACACGGCGAACTCCCGCCCAACGACTGGCCGTCGCAGTTCGTCGGCTCCACCGAACCGGTGTGGACCCGCCTGCCCGACGGCGACTGGTACCTGCACCTGTTCACACCCGAGCAACCGGACCTCAACTGGGCCCACCCGGCGGTCCGCCAGGAGCACGAGGACATCCTGCGGTTCTGGTTCGAGCGGGGCGCCGCCGGCGTCCGCATCGACTCCGCCGCCCTGCTCGCCAAGGACCCGGCCCTGCCCGACCTCGCCTCCCACCCCGACCCGCACCCCTTCGTCGACCGCGACGAACTCCACGACGTCTACCGTTCCTGGCGGCGGGTTGCGGACGAGTACGACGGCGTCTTCGTCGGCGAGGTCTGGCTCCCCGACCCCGAACGCTTCGCCCGCTACCTGCGCCCCGACGAACTCCACACCGCCTTCAACTTCTCCTTCCTGTCCTGCCCCTGGGACCCCGGCCGGCTGCGCGCCTCGATCGACACCACCCTCGCCGAGCACGCCCCCGTCGGCGCCCCGGCCACCTGGGTGCTGTGCAACCACGACGTCACGCGCACGGTCACCCGCTACGGCCGCGAGGACACCGGGTTCGACTTCGCCGCCAAGGCCTTCGGCACGCCGACCGACCTGGCGCTCGGGACCCGGCGGGCCCGCGCGGCCGCCCTGCTGTCGCTGGCCCTGCCCGGCGCGGTGTACCTCTACCAGGGGGAGGAGCTGGGGCTGCCGGAGGCCGGGATACCGGTCGAGCGGATACAGGACCCGATGTACTTCCGGTCGCAGGGAGCCGACCCCGGCCGGGACGGCTGCCGGGTACCGCTGCCGTGGGCCGCCGACATGCCGTACGCGGGGTTCGGTTCACAGCAGGAGCCGTGGCTGCCGCAGCCGGTCGACTGGAGCTCGTACGCGGTCGACCGGCAACAGCGTGACCCGGACTCCATGCTCACCCTCTACCGCCAGGCCATCGCGGCCCGCCCCCTCTTCGGCGGCGGCCCGCTGACCTGGCTGCCCACCCCCGGCGGCGTCCTCGCCTTCACCCGCGCCGAGGCCATGACCTGCATGGTCAACCTCGCGCCCACCCCTGCCGAGCTTCCCCGACACTCCCACCTCATGCTCGCCAGCGGCCCGTTGGACGACAAGGGCCGACTGCCGCAGGACACGGCGGTCTGGCTGCGGAGCTGAGCCGCCGACGCACCGCGCCATCCCCCCACCCCCACTCCGAAGGGATCAGCACATGCCAAGCATCACGGTCAGATCTGTCAGGAGCATGCCAGTCATTGCGGTCGCTGTGGCTCTCGCCGCCGGCATGCTCGTCGCCGTCGCGCCCGCCGCCCACGCGGCCGCCGGCGCCGCCCTCCCCTTCACCTCGGTGGAGGCGGAGTCGGCGACCACCACCGGCACCAGGATCGGCCCCGACTACACCCAGGGCACGCTCGCCTCCGAGGCCTCGGGACGGCAGGCCGTGCGCCTCACCTCCGGACAGCGCGTCGAGTTCACGGCGCCCCAGGCCGCCAACGCCGTGAACCTCGCCTACAGCGTCCCCGACGGCCAGTCCGGCACGCTCAACGTGTACGTCAACGGGGTCAGGCTCGCGAAGACCCTGACCGTCACCTCCCGGTACTCCTACATCGACACCGGCTGGATCCCCGGCGCCAAGCAGCATCACTTCTTCGACGACGCGCGCCTGATGCTCGGCCAGAACATCCAGGCGGGCGACAAGGTCGCCTTCGAGTCGACCGGCACCCAGGTCACCGTCGACGTGGCCGACTTCGAGCAGGTCGCCGCGCCCGCCGCCCAGCCCGCCGGCTCGGTGTCCGTGGTCTCCAAGGGCGCCGACCCCAGCGGCAACGGCGACTCCACCCAGGCCTTCCGCGACGCCATCGCCGCCGCCCAGGGCGGAACGGTGTGGATCCCACCGGGGGACTACAGGATCACCTCGTCCCTCAGCGGAGTGCAGAACGTGACGCTCCAGGGCGCCGGCAGCTGGTACTCGGTGGTGCACACCTCCCGGTTCATCGACCAGTCCAGCTCCTCCGGAAACGTCCACATCAAGGACTTCGCGGTCATCGGCGAGGTCACCGAGCGCGTCGACTCCAGTCCCGACAACTTCGTCAACGGCTCCCTCGGCCCGAACTCCTCCGTCTCCGGCATGTGGATCCAGCACATGAAGTGCGGCATGTGGCTGATGGGCAACGACGACAACCTGGTGGTGGAGAACAACCGCATCCTCGACACCACCGCCGACGGCATCAACCTCAACGGCACCGCCAGGGGCGTCGTCGTCCGCGACAACTTCCTGCGCAACCAGGGTGACGACGCGCTCGCCATGTGGTCGCTGTACTCGCCGGACACCGACTCCAGCTTCGAGAACAACACGATCTCGCAGCCCAACCTCGCCAACGGCATCGCGATCTACGGCGGCACCGACATCTCGGTGAAGAACAACCTGATCTCCGACACCAACGCCCTCGGCAGCGGTATCGCGATCTCCGACCAGAAGTTCATGGACCCCTTCTCTCCGTTGTCGGGCACCATCACGGTCGACGGCAACACGCTGGTGCGCACCGGCGCGATGAACCCCAACTGGAACCATCCGATGGGCGCGCTGCGCGTCGACTCCTACGACAGCGCGATCGACGCCACCGTGAACATCACGAACACCACGATCACCGACAGCCCCTACAGCGCCTTCGAGTTCGTCTCCGGCGGCGGACACGGCTACCCGGTCCGGAACGTCAACGTGACGGGCGCGACCGTGCGGAACACCGGGACGGTCGTCGTCCAGGCCGAGGCGCAGGGCGCGGCCACCTTCAGGAACGTCACCGCCACCCAGGTCGGCGCCGCCGGCATCTACAACTGCCCCTATCCGGCGAACTCCGGCTCGTTCACGCTCACCGACGGCGGCGGCAACTCCGGCTGGTCGAGCACCTGGTCGGACTGCTCCACCTGGCCCCAGCCCGGCCAGGGCAACCCCGACCCCGACCCGAACCGCAACCTGGCCAAGGGCCGGCCGGCCTCCGCGACCGGCTCCCAGGACGTCTACACGCCCGGCAAGGCGGTCGACGGTGACGCGAGCTCCTACTGGGAGTCCACCAACAACGCCTTCCCGCAGTCCTGGACGGTCGACCTCGGCTCGTCCTACGCCGTACGCCGCCTGGTGCTGAAGCTGCCGCCGTCCTCGGCCTGGGGTGCCCGCACCCAGACCATCACCGTGCTCGGCAGCACCGACGGCTCCACCTATTCCACCGTCGTCGGCGCGCAGGGCTACCGCTTCGACCCGGCCACCGGCAACACGGCCACCGTGTCCCTGCCGAGCAGCACGAACCTGCGGTACCTCCGCCTCACCGTCAGCGCCAACACGGGCTGGCCCGCCGGGCAGTTCAGTGAGGTGGAGGCGTACCTGACGTCCTGATCCAGGACCGGGTCACAGATCCAGCACCAGACGGGCGCCCCGGCACCGGGACACGCAGATCATCATCGTGTCGCCCGCCGACCGCTCCTCCTCGGTGAGGACCGAGTCCCGGTGGTCCGGGGCGCCCTCCAGCACATCGGTCTCGCAGGTGCCGCACGTCCCCTCCGTGCAGGAGTACAGCACCTCGACCCCGGCGCCGCGCACGGCGTCCAGCACGGACACCTCCGGCGGCACGGTGAGGGTCCGGCCGCTGCGGGCGAGCACGACCTCGAACTCCTCAGGGCCGCCTGCCGGTTGCTCCTTCGGCCGGAACCGCTCCACCCGCAGCACCCCGGCCGGGCAGCGCCCCTCGACGGCGTCCAGCAGGGGCCCAGGACCGCAGCAGTACACCAGGGTGCCCGCGGGCAGGTCGTCCAGCGCCGGGCCCAGGTCCAGCAGGCCGGTCTCGTCCTGCGGGGCGAGGGTCACCCGGTCGCCGTAGCGTGTCAGCTCGCCCGTGAAGGCCATGGACGAGCGGGTGCGTCCGCCGTAGAGCAGCGTCCAGTCGGCGCCCGCCCGTTCGGCCGCCGCGAGCATCGGCAGGATCGGGGTGATGCCGATACCGCCGGCGATGAACCGGTAGCGGGGCGCGGGCTCCAGCCGGAAGCGGTTGCGCGGCCCGCGCACCCGTACCTTGGTGCCCTCGCCGACCTGCTCATGCACCTGGGCCGACCCTCCCCGCCCGGCGGGTTCGCGCAGCACCGCGATCCGCCACGCCGACCGGTCCGCCGGATCCCCGCACAGCGAGTACTGCCGCTCCAGCCCCGGCCCGAGCAGCAGATCCACATGGGCGCCGGGTTCCCAGCCGGGCAGCTCACGGCCGAGCGGATCCCGCAAGGTCAGGGCAAGCACTCCTGTGGCGGCGAACTCCCTTGCGGT
Source organism: Streptomyces sp. NPDC001093 (assembly GCF_040298985.1). NCBI lineage: Bacteria > Bacillati > Actinomycetota > Actinomycetes > Kitasatosporales > Streptomycetaceae > Streptomyces > Streptomyces sp. NPDC001093. The sequence goes on from NZ_JBEPBF010000007.1 coordinate 105,876, forward strand.
TACGGTGAGTTCGAGTTCGGTCATCGTACGGCCGCTTCGCTGTCGTGCCCTTCGGGATGCCGGGGCATCCACTCCCGGATCCCGGGGCTCACCGGACCTCCTCGACGGGCTTGTCGCCCTCCTCGACCAGACGGGCCAGGATGCGGCGCGCGGCCAGACCGCCGGTGTCGATGTCGATGCTCAGCTCCTGGTAGCCGGTGCGCTCGGTGCCGAGGGTGCGCTGCAGCAGATTGAGCGCGTCCACGTCCTGCATGACGACGGTGTGGTTGTTGGCCCGCAGGAACTCGGTGACCTCGGCGTCCTCGGTCGCCCAGTCCCGGGACACCGCCCAGAAGTCGTACACCGTGCCGTCGGCCGACGGCGTGATCGCGTAGGTGATCTCGGTGTGGAAGCCCTGCGGGTCGCTGCCGTCCGGCTCCGGTACGACGCCCACCGGGGCGATCCGGCTGTGCAGCAGATACAGGCAGGGCGCGTGGTACTCGACGTCCTGCCAGCGGGTGATCCGGCCCTCGATGCCGGTCGAACGGGCGTAGAACGAGGGGCACTCGGCGTCGTCCATGTGCCGGCTCACCCGGACCACGCCCGCGCCCTGGTCCACCTCGGTGGTGATGGGGGTCTCGGCGACCTCGGGGGTGCCGATGTAACCGCCGTGCAGATACGTCTCGTGGGACAGGTCGAGGAGGTTGTCGACGAGCAGGCCGTAGTCGGCGTCGATCGGCTCCATGCCGCGCACGGTGGTCCAGCCGGGGGAGTCCAGGTGCCGGGCCCGGGGGATGGTCTGCGGGTCGGCGAGTGCCGGGTCGCCGATCCACACCCAGATGAGCGAGTCCTGTTCCACCACCGGGTAGGAGGCGACGCGTGCCGTGCGCGGGATGCGTTTCTGGCCCGGTACGTACACGCAGGCGCCGGTGCGGTCGTAGGTGAAACCGTGGTAACCGCAGACGATCCGGTCGCCGTCCAGGCCGCTCGAGGAGAGCGGGTAGCGGCGGTGGACGCACCGGTCGTGCAGGGCGACCGGGGTGCCGTTCTCCTCGGCGCGGTAGAGGACGAGCGGCTCACCGAGGATCGTCCGGCCGAGCAACTCGCGCCCGATCTCCTCGCCGTAGGCGGCGACGTACCACTGGTTCCGCGCGAAAGCGGTCATGTGCGGCATGGCTGCGGCTCCCGTCTGTGGGTGGTGGCCACATCGTCGGGAGGCGCCGCGCGCCGCACAATGCCGGCTTCCGCCTGACGGAAGCCTTCTTCGACGGCGCTGAGCTCCAGGCCCGCCCGGGTCGTCCGTGTGTGGCCGATTCGGCACCACACGGACCGCCGACCTTCACACGGGCGCCACCAGACCCTTCCCTGACGTTTGTTGCTCTTGGAACACTCGCTCCGCGCAGATTCCGTCATTCGAGCGGCATCACGTACGTCAGGACGAGAGGACCCTCAGACCCATGGCCGAAGTCAACCGGCGCCGTTTCCTCCAACTCGCGGGCGCCACCACGGCGTTCACCGCGCTGTCCAGCAGCATCCAGCGCGCCGCCGCCCTGCCCGCGCTGCATCGCACCGGGACGGTCAAGGACGTCGAGCACATCGTCGTCCTCATGCAGGAGAACCGTTCCTTCGACCACTACTTCGGCACGCTCCGCGGCGTCCGCGGCTTCGGCGACCCCCGTTCCGTCTCCCAGAACGGCAAGTCCGTCTGGAAGCAGTCCGACGGCACCAAGGACATCCTGCCCTTCCACCCGGACGCCGACGACCTGGGCCTCGCGTTCATCCAGGACCTCCCGCACGGCTGGCAGGACACGCACGCCGCCTTCAACGGGGGCAAGTACGACAAGTGGGTGCCGGCCAAGGGCACCACGACCATGGCGCACCTGACCCGCGACGACATACCGTTCCACTACGCCCTCGCGGACGCCTTCACCATCTGCGACGCCTACCACTGCTCGTTCATGGGCTCGACCGACCCGAACCGCTACTACATGTGGACCGGGTACGTCGGCAACGACGGCCAGGGCGGCGGCCCGGTGCTCGGCAACGACGAGAAGGGCTACGGCTGGACGACGTACCCCGAGCGCCTGGAGAAGGCCGGGGTCTCCTGGAAGATCTACCAGGACGTCGGCGACGGCCTCGACGCGAACGGCGGCTGGGGCTGGATCCAGGACGCCTACCGCGGCAACTACGGCGACAACGCCCTGCTGTACTTCAACCAGTACCGCGACGCCAAGCCCGGCGACCCGCTGTACGACAAGGCCCGCACCGGCACCGACGCACGCAAGGGGGAGGGCTTCTTCGACCAGCTGAAGGCCGACGTCAAGGCGGGCAGGCTGCCGCAGGTCTCCTACGTCGTCGCCCCCGAGGCCTTCACCGAGCACCCCAACTGGCCCGCCAACTACGGCGCCTGGTACGTCTCGCAGGTCCTCGACGCCCTCACCTCCAACCCCGAGGTCTGGGGCAGGACCGCGCTGTTCATCACCTACGACGAGAACGACGGCTTCTTCGACCACGTCATACCGCCCTTCCCGCCGGCCTCCGGCGCCCAGGGCAAGTCGACCGTGGACCCCTCCCTCGACCTGTACAAGGGCGACGCGAGCCACGTCGCCGGCCCGTACGGGCTCGGCCAGCGGGTGCCGATGCTGGTCGTCTCCCCGTGGAGCAAGGGCGGTTACGTCTGCTCCGAGACCTTCGACCACACCTCGATCATCCGGTTCATCGAGCGCCGCTTCGGTGTACAGGAGCCGAACATCTCCCCCTGGCGCCGCGCCGTCGTCGGCGACCTGACCAGCGCCTTCGACTTCTCCCGCAAGGACACCAAGCCGGTCGCGCTGCCGTCCACGGCCGCCTATGAGCCGCCGGACCACAACCGGCACCCCGACTACGTGCCCAAGCCCCCCGCCCGCCCCGCCCTGCCCAAGCAGGAGCGCGGCCACCGGCCCACCCGTCCGCTGAAGTACGTCCCGGTGGTGGACGGTTCCGCGGACACCGCGGCCGGTACCCTCACGCTCACGTTCGCCTCGGGGGCACACGCGGGCGCCTCCTTCCTGGTGACCTCCGGCAACCGCACCGACGGCCCCTGGACCTACACCACCGCCGCCGGCAAGTCCCTGACCGACACCTGGAACTCGGCCTACTCCGGCGGTGTGCACGACCTCGCCGTGCACGGCCCCAACGGGTTCCTCCGCGTCTTCAAGGGCAGGGGCAAGGCCGCGGGACCGGAGGCGACCGCGCGGCACGTGGGCGACGACCTGGAACTCACCTTCACCAACAAGGCGTCCGGCACGGTGAAGCTGAAGGTCGTGAGCGGTTATGGCGGGGCCCCGGCGACGGTGACCGTACGGCCCGGCGCGACCGTGAAGCACACCGTGGACCTCACGGCGAGCAAGCGCTGGTACGACGTGACGGTCACCTGCGACGCCGACCCGGCCTTCCTGCGCGGCTTCGCCGGCCACGTCGAGAACGGTCACCCCGGCGTCAGCGACCCGGCGATCGCCGCGGAGTGAACGGGCGATGAACACCGCTCCGTGCGGACTGGTCAGGTACCGGTCATATCAGGGTAGTGTGCCCCGGTGACCACGCAATCGAACACTCCGGCAGGCTGGTACCCGGATCCGCACGGAGCACCGCAGACGCTCCGCTACTGGGACGGCGCGCAGTGGACCCAGCACACCAACCCGGCACAGCAGCCCGCCGGTCAGGTTCCGCAGCAGCAGGCCGTCCCCCAGCAGCAGGCCGCTCCGCAGCAGTTCGGGGCCCCGCAGGCGCAGGCCGTCGACCCCAAGGTGCAGCGCCAGGTGCAGCAGCAGGCCGGGGTCGCGGCCGGCGGTCCCGGCGGCGGCACCCTCTTCACCGAGCCGGTCCTGGTCGTGAACCAGAAGGCCAAGCTGATCGAGGTGACCAACGAGTACAAGGTCATGGATCAGAACGGCCGGGACATCGGCTCGGTCACCGAGGTCGGGCAGGGCGTACTGCGGAAGATCTTCCGCTTCGTCTCCAACTGGGACCAGTTCCTGACCCACAAGCTGGAGATCCGCGACGCCTACGGCCAGCCGCAGCTGCTGCTGACCCGGCCCGCGAAGATCTTCAAGTCCCGGGTGATCGTGACGCGGCCGGACGGCTCGCCCGTCGGTGAGATCGTCCAGCAGAACATGATCGGGAAGATCAACTTCGCGATGAACGCGAACGGCCAGCAGGTCGGCGCGATCAAGGCGGAGAACTGGCGGGCGTGGAACTTCGCGATCGTCGACCACGCGGACAACGAGGTCGCCCGGATCACCAAGACCTGGGAGGGCCTCGCCAAGACGCTCTTCACGACCGCGGACAACTATGTCCTGCAGATCCACTACCAGCTGCCCGAGCCACTGCTGAGCCTCGTGTTGGCGACGGCCCTGACCGTCGACACCGCCCTCAAGCAGGACTCGCGGGGCTGGAACTGAACAGGGCCCCGACGGGGGAGAAGAGGCACGGGGAGCACGGCAACGGCGGCCGGTGCGCGCGAGGTTCGCGGGCACCGGCCGCCGCTGTGTGTCCTCACAGTGCCGTGAGCTGTCCGGGCTGTTCCGGCTGCCGCGGCACCAGGGCCGGTTCGGCGGTCGCCGTACCGGGCCGCAGAGCCAGTACGGCGGCCATGGGACGGTCGTGGTCCTCGGGCACCGGCCCGGGCGTGACCCGGGTGAGCAGGACCACGCCCCAGGAGGCCAGGCCCGCTCCGGCGAGGGCCAGCAGCACGCCGGCCGGGCCGCCCTGGAGGCCCTGGCCGAGCAAGGTGAGGCCGATGACCGCGGCGGCCACCGGGTTGGCGAGGGTGACCACGGCCAGCGGCGCGCCGAGGCCGCCGCGGTAGGCGGTCTGGGACAGCAGAAGCCCGCCGACGGCGAACGCGGCGACGAGTACGGCGACCACGAGGACCTCCGTGCTCAGGACCGGGGCCGTGCGGTCCGTGGCCGCCACGGTCACCGTCTGGGTCAGCGCCGAGGCGACACCGGAGGCGAAGCCGGACGCCGTGGCGTGCCGGAGGCCCGGCCGGGCGCCGGGCCAGGAGAGCACGCCGATCGCGGCGGCGGTCGTACCGGCGACGGCCAGTGCCTCGGTCAGCGACAGCACCCGCGCGGGCGCCGGACCGGAGGCGGTGACGAGCAGCGCGGCGAGCCCGAGCAGCGTCAGCGCCGTACCGCGCCACTCCACCGCGCTGACCCGGCGCCCGGCCGCCCGCGCGCCGAGCGGTACGGCCGCCACCAGGGTGAGTGCGCCGAGCGGCTGGACGAGGGTGAGCGGGCCGTACTTGAGGGCGATGACGTGCAGCAGGGCGGCGCCCGCGTTCAGGCCGACCGCCGACCACCAGGCGCCGGTGCCGAGCAGTCGCAGCAGGCCGGTGCCGGTGGTACGGGCGGCGAGGCGTTCCTGGGCGACGGCGGCCAGCGCGTAGGCGATCGCAGAGACGAGGGAGAGGGCGACGGCGATCACCGCGGCCGCGCTCATCGGCCCGCTCCCGCCAGGACGTGCTCGCGCGGCACGGGCCTTGCGGCGCCGCGCCGCGCCGTGCCGGCGGTGCCGGCCGTCCGGTGCGGCGGACGGATCGCGGCGAGGGCGATGCCGAGCATGGCCGTCGCGACGATCGCGTCGAGCCAGTAGTGGTTCGCCGTGCCCACGATCACCAGCAGGGTGATCACCGGGTGCAGCAGCCACAGCCAGCGCCACCGCGACCGCGTGGCCACGATCAGCCCGACCGCCACCATCAGCGCCCAGCCGAAGTGCAGCGACGGCATCGCCGCGAACTGGTTGGACAGGTGGTCGCTGGACGGCGGGCCGTACACGGACGGGCCGTACCGGCGGGCGGTGTCCACCAGGCCGGTACCGGTCAGCATCCGCGGCGGGGCCAGCGGGAACGTGAACGGCAGCACCAGCGCGGCCGCGGTCACGACCGCGAGGACCCGGCGGGCCCACACGTAGTGCGCGGGCCGTCTGAGGTACAGCCAGACGAGGAAGGCCAGCGTCGCCGGGAAGTGGACGCTGGCGTAGTAGGCGTTCGCCAGGTGGACGAGGGTGTCGCCGTGCAGCAGTGCGGACTGCACGTCGTTCTCGTGGGGGAGATCCAGCGCCCGCTCCAGGTCCCACACGCGGTGGGCGTTGCGGAAGGCGTTCGCGGTGTGTCCGGTGGCCAGCTGCCGGCCGAGCTTGTAGACGAGGAAGAGCCCTGCGACCAGCAGAAGCTCACGTATGAGTGCCGGGCGCGCTGTCGCGTCCGGCGGCTCCGCTGCTGCCTCTGCAGGCTCGGTTCGGGCATTCATCCCCCGGCCCCTTCGCTGACGGTGGTGCGTGTGGTGGTGCGGTCGAGTCCCGCCCCCGGGCCGGAACTGATCGATACGTCATCGTACCGATACGTCAGTGTACCGATACGGTCGAGTACCGGTACACTTGCGTATCGGTTGATGTACGACACACTGGAGACAGGGTCCGACGGGCCGCTATAGCGAGACCTGAACGGGGCATGTGCCCAGGACCCAGCCGGACACGAGTGAGGGGAAGGACCGCATGACGTCGCAGGCCGCGGACGAACCGGAGACGGTCGCCGCCTCGCGCCGCTCCAAGATCACGCCCGAGCGTGAGCGGGAGTTCTTCGACGCCGTGCTGGACCAGATCCGCGAATGCGGCTACGAGTCCGTCACCATGGAGGGCGTCGCCGCCAGCACCCGGTGCAGCAAGTCCACGCTCTACCGGCAGTGGAAGACCAAACCCCAGTTCGTCGCGGCCGCACTGCGCGCCAGCCGCCGGGTGCGGTTCGCCGGCATCGACACCGGATCGCTCGCCGAGGACCTGCGCCAGGCAGCGCGGGCCGCGGGGGACTGGTCGGGCAAGGACACCAAGCTGCTGCAGGCGCTGGGGCACGCGGTGACGGCGGACCACGAGCTGGCCCAGGCGCTGCGCGAGGCGCTCGTGTATCCGGAGATCGCCGCGCTGCAGGAGATGCTCGCGCGGGGCGTCGCCCGGGGCGAGGTCCGGGCCGACCACCCGGCGCTGGAGTACATCCCGGCCATGATGTTCGGCGTACTGCGCGTGCGGCCGGTGCTCAGCGGCCAGTACGCCGACGGCGACTATCTCACCCGGTTCGTGGAGGCCACCGTGCTGCCCGCGCTCGGGCTGACATGAGACCCAGGCCGCCGTTCACGGGATGACTGAACGGCGACCTGCCGGCGCCGCACCGTGGGGACGGGGGCGGCGCGCACCCCCGGCCGGGTGGGGCTCCTCTTGAGCGGAGGGGAGCCCCACCCGGCCGCACTCGTGTCCCGGCGGCCGTGGACCGGATCACGGCCCGGCGGCCGCGGATCAGACGTCCTGGCCGTTCCCGCTGCCGGTCGACACCTTGATCCCCTTGAGGATCTCGTCGATGACGGCCGTCTTCTGCCCGACGTCGATGCCGAAGCGCACCACCACGATCTGCTTGGTGTCGTCGGGCGAGGGGAAGGCGACCGACTCGACATACCCGTCGGCGCCCTTGCTGGTGACCGCCTTCCAGCGCACCATGTACCCCTTCTGCCCGGCCACCGTGACCGCGCCCGAGCCCAGCTCCTGGTGCGAGGTGATGCTGCCGTAGGTGGTGCCGCCGTAGGACTGCTTGGCGTTGGCCGCGATGTCCGCCTTGGCGACCTGCTCGGCCGTGTCGCCCTTGAGGCCGAGAGCCTGGGCGGGAGCCGAGTAGGCGCCGCCCGAGGTGCAGTTCTGGGCGGAGTTGCCCGGACATTTGTAGGAGTCGTCGGAGGTGACCTGCGCGCCGACGCTGATCGTCTGCCCGGTCCAGCCCTGCGGCACCGGCAGGCTGATGCCGTTGACCGGGTCCGGCACCGTGCCGCCGCCCTTGACCTTGGGTGCCTCGGACTGGCCCGGCGACGGCGAGTCCCCACCGGACCCGCCCTGACCGCCGGAGCCGCCGCCCGGCCCGCCCTGGCCGCCGTCCTGTCCGCCCGTGGCGCCCTGCTGCGACCCGGCCCGGTCGGTGGTGCTGCCGACGGGATTCCTGGCCAGGGCCCACACGCCGACCCCGATGCTCGCCAGGACCACGGTCGCCGCGGCGACGGCTATACCCGTGCGCAGGGCGCGCCGGGACCGGGCCTGAGGCGGGGCGGGGTAGCCCGGATACGCCGGATACCCGGGCTGCGCGCCGTAGGCGGGGGGAGTCGCGGGCGCCGCCGGGTACACCGGCTGCGGGCCGCCGGCCGGCGGCGGCTGCGTCGGGGGACCCCACGTGGCGGCCGTCCCGGCGGGGCGGGTCTGGTCCGTCCAGGCCTTGCCGTCCCACCAGCGCTCGGTGGGCGGACCGTCGTTCGTCTGCCCGGGGTCGGGGTACCACCCGGGGGGAGTCACCTGCGTCATGACCCCACCGTATGAGGCGACAGTGAAAGTGTGATGAGAGGATCCGCCGCCAATCGACCGGACCGGACATTTCGCCGCCGGGATTTTTCTCACCCCCTCGGTACGGCCACCGCTCACCGCCCTGTCACGACGCCCGGCCCGCGCACCGCCGCCGCCGGCGGCACGGCCCGGCCGGTCTCGAAGTCCGTCCCGTCCCATGCGGCCGGGCAGGAGATGCCGCCGACGTCCGTGTGGGCGCGCGCACGTCGGCAACCGGTAGGCCACCAGCCGATGTTGACGCCCCGTCCGCTGCTGACCGGCTGTTCGGGCCGGGTGCGCGTCGCCTGCCCGCACCCACGTTCACCCGCCGGGGCAACAGGTGCCCCGACCGGCCACCACACGCCCCACCGGACGGCTACGCTCAAGGTCTGTACGTCATTCGGGCGACCTGGGGAGGTAACGGGATGACGGAGGGACGGCCGCCGACGGCCGCCTCGGCTTCCCTGTGGGAGCGGGACGCGGAGATCGCCACCGTCGCACAGGCACTCGAGCTCCTGTGCGCCGACCAGTCGACCGCGGGGAGTCTGCTGGTCTTCCGCGGCGAGGCGGGATTCGGCAAGACCGCGCTGCTGGCCGAGACACGCCGCATGGCCGAACGCCGGGGCTGCAACGTGTGGTCCACGCGCGGCGCGGAGACCCTGAGGTCCGTCCCGTTCAACGTGGTACGGCAACTGCTCCAGCCCGCCCTGCTGTCGTTACTGCCGGAGGAGGCCCGCGAGTACCTCGGCGACTGGTACGACATCGCCGGACCCGCCCTCGGCATAGTCGACCCGCAGGAGGGCAGCGCCGACCCGCAGTACGTGTGCGACGGACTCGTCGCCGCGGTGCGCCGGCTCGCCCGCCGCGAATGGCCGCTGGTGCTGCTGATCGACGACGCGCACTGGGCCGACCAGGAGACCCTGCGCTGGCTCGCCGCGTTCGCCGAGCGCCTGGACGACCTCTCCGTCCTCGTCGTGGTCGCCCGCCGCCCCGGCGAGGTGAGCGGCGACAGCGCCCGCCACCTCGACGCGGTGGCCGCCGCCGCGGGCCGCCCCGTCAACAACCTCAGGGCCCTCACGCCCGACGCCGCGGCAGGGCTCACCCGGGCCGCCCTCGGCCGCCACGCCGACGACGCCTTCTGCCGCGAGGTCTGGGCCGTCACCGCGGGCAACCCCTACGAGACCACCGAACTCCTCGCCAAGGTGCAGGACAGCGAACTGCAGCCGGTCGAGTCCCGGGCCGGGGAACTGCGCGCCCTCAACCGCGCCGCCCGCGGCGGCGGACTGGTCGACCGGCTCAAGGGGCTCGGCCTGGAGGCCACCCAGTTCGCCTGGGCGGCCGCCATCCTCGGCACCGGCATCACCGTCGACATGGTCGCCCGCCTCGCCACCATGGACGACGCCATCGCCCGGCACTGCGCCGAACTGCTCTGCACCCAGCGCATCCTCGCCCAACCCGACCCCGGGGGCGGCAGCGAACGCGACGCGGGCGAGCTGGAGTTCGTCCACCCGCTCATCGCCAGCGCCGTCTACAACTCCATCCCCTCCGGGGTGCGCACCGCCATGCACGGCGTCGCCGCGCAGATCATCACCGAGCTGGAACGCGGCGCCTCCCAGGCCGCCCGGCACCTGCTGAAGGTGCACCCGGACGGCGACGAGGAACTCGTCGAGCAGCTGCGCGAGGCGGCCCGCGAACACCTCGCCGTCGGCGCCCCGGACGCGGCCCGCACCTGCCTCGAACGCGCCCTGCAGGAGCCCCCGCTCCCCGAGGTCCACGCCCACGTCCTGTACGAACTGGGCTGCGCCACCCTGCTCACCGCACCCGCCGTCACCATCGAACACCTCCAGTTCGCGCTCGGCATGCCCGGCCTCGACGGCGAGCGGCGGGTCGACGCGGTGGTCCGGCTCTCCCAGGCGCTGATCCACAACGACCAGCTGGAGGAGGCCGTCCGCACGGTCGAGGCCGAGGCCGCCCGGCACGAACCCGGCCCCGTGAAGATGCGGCTGCAGGCCGTGCAGTTCATGTGGGAGGGCATCCACGGCGAGACCGTCTCCCCGGCCCGCTCCCGGCGCCTCGCCGGACTCGCGAGCACCTGTACCGGCCGCGACAACGCCGAACGGGCCCTGCTCATCCTGCGCGGCTTCGACGCCATGACCCACGGCGAGAGCGCCGACGAGGTGCTCGAACTGTGCGACCGCGCCCTCGTCAACGGCCGCCTCGCCCCCGGCCTCGGCTGGACCGACCCCGAGTGGGGCATCGAACTGCTGATGATGCTCGGCAGCGCGTACGCCTACGCCGACCGGCTCGACCGCGCCGAGAGCCTGTTCGCCGAGGCCCTGCGCGTCTACACCGGGGCCGGCTGGCGCGGCGGTCACCTCTCCCTGGCCAACGCCTTCCTCGGGCTGGCCTACCGCAGGCAGGGCCGGCTGCGCGACGCCGAGTCCACCCTGCGCGAGGCCCTCGTCCTCGCCGAACGCGTCGGCCGCCGCCTGCCGCTGTACTGGTCGGCGACCTGCGGACTGGTCGACACCCTGCTGGCCCGCGGCCGCGTCGACGAGGCCTGGTCGATCGCCGAGCAGTACGGCTTCGCGCCGCCCTACCCCTCCACGATCGTGCTGCCCGACATCCGCTGCGTCCGCGGCCGGCTGCTGCTCGCCGTCGGCCGCAGCGAGGAGGGCGTCCACGAACTGGAGGCCGCCGAGAAGATCGCCGCCTCGCGCGGCGGACACAACCCGGTCCTCTCGCCCTGGTCCATCGACCTCGCCAAGGCCCTCGCCGACCGGGACCCGGCACGCGCCGCTCAGCTCGCCGCCGACGCCCGCCGGCAGGCCGAACGCTTCGGCACGGACACCGCCATCGGCGAGGCCCTGCGCTGCGCCGCCGCCCTGGAGACGGGCGGGCGTGCGGTGCAGCTCGCCGCCCAGGCCGTCACCTACCTGGAAGCCTCACCCTGCCAGTACGAACACGCGGCGGCCCGCGTCGAGTACGGCATCGCCGCCCGCTCCGTCGCGGAACTGAACCGGGGTCTGGACCTCGCCCGGGCCTGCGGCGCGGAAGGACTCGTGGCCCAGGCGAGGGAGGTGCTGGAGTCGGGACGGGGGTTGCGGTAGCGCCCTTCGGCAGCCTCACACCGTGAGCAACTGCTCCGTGACCGCCGCCAGACGCTTGCGTACCTCCGGGTCGTACGTCTTCTCGTGGGCCCGGGCCCGCCGGGTGCCGTCGAAGTAGCCGCCGCTGCCCAACTCCTGCGTGGCCAGGGCCAGTACGCCCGGAGCACCGTCGGCGACCGAGTTCCACGGGGTGATGTCGCTCTCGCGGACCATCGCCGTGTCCATGAAGGTGGCGGGGTGCAGGACGTTCACCGACACCCCGCTGCCGGCGAGTTCCTCGGCGAGTGTGAAGGTGTGCGCGGCGAGGGCGAACTTGCTGCGGCAGTACGCCGACATCCCGCTGTAGTCGCGGGTGAGTTCCGGGTCGGTGAAGTCGAGGGGTTCCTGGCCGGCCGAGCCGACGTTCACGATCCGGGCCGGCGCGTTGGCCCGCAGCACCGGCAGCAGGGACCGGGTGAGGACGACGGGCGCGAGATAGTTCACGGCGAGCCGCAGCTCGTGCCCGTCGGCGCTCAGCTCCCGCCCGGAGCCGGGTGTGCCGCCGCCCGCCCCCGCGTTGTTGATCAGCACGTCGAGGCCCGGATGCGCCTCGGCGACCCGGGCGCCCAGTTCCCGCACCTCGCAGAGGCGGGCCAGGTCGGCGACGAAGCCCTCGGCCTCGCCCTCGGCGCGCAGCTCCGCCACCAGGTGCGCGGTGCGGTCCCGGTCGCGGCCGTGGGCGAGGACGACATGGCCGGAGCGGACCAGTTCGAAGGCCACGTACCGGCCGAGTCCGGAGGTGGCGCCGGTGATCAGAATGGTGGACATGCTTCCACCCTAGGCACGGTCCGGCGCCGCGAGGGAGGTGCTGTCGAAGCTACGACCGGCAGGATCACCCTCGCCCCTGGCCCTCCCCGTCGTCCTCCCCGTCGTCCTCCTCGGCGAGGACGCGCTGGGCGGTCGCGAACGCGGAGTTGGCGGCCGGCACCCCGCAGTACACGGCGGTCTGCAGCAGCACCGCGGCGATCTCCTGAGGCGTCAGCCCGTTGCGGCGCGCCGCCCGGACGTGCATCGCCAGCTCGTCGTGGTGACCGTGGGCGACCAGCGCGGTCAGTGTGATCATGCTGCGCTCGCGCCGGGACAGCGTCGGATCCGTCCAGATCTCGCCCCAGGCATACCGGGAGATGAAGTCCTGGAACCGGGCGCTGAACGGGCTCTGCCGGGCCTGCGCCCGGTCCACGTGCGCATCGCCAAGCACTTCCCGGCGCACCGCCATGCCGCTCTGCGGCGGCCCGTCGAGGTGGGTGCGCAGCGCCGTCAGCACGGCCCGCGGGACCTGCGCGGGCGCCAGATGGGAGGCGCCCGGCAGCTCCACCAGCGTCGAGCCGGGCACCGCGTCGGCGATCTCGCGCAGATGCGCGGGCGGCGTCGCGGGGTCCTGCCGGCCCGCCACCAGGAGTGTCGGTACGGCGATGTCGCCGAGCCGGTCGCGCAGGTCGAACGCGGCGAGCGCGTCGCAGCAGGCGGCGTACGCCTCCCGATCGGCCGTCCGGTGGTCCTGGAGGAGCCTCGGGACCGTGAAGCCCGGAGTGAACCAGCGCGCGTCGGCGCTCTCCACCAGCCACTCCAAGCCCTCGCGGCGCACCCGCTGCGCCCGCTCCCGCCAGGCCGTGCCGTCGCCGAAGTGGGCGGAGGAGCACAGCACGGCCAGGGAGGCCAGCCGTTCGGGATGGTGCACGGCCAGGTGGAGGCCGACGGCGCCGCCGAGGGAGACGCCCGCGTAGGCGAACCGGTCGATGCCGAGCGCGTCGGCGAGGGCCAGCACCAGCGCGGCGAGGTCGCCGACGGTCGTCCCCGGCCCGATGAGCTCCGGCGCCGACCCGCCGTGGCCGGGGAGGTCCCAGCGCACCACGCGGTGGGCGGCCGACAGCTCGGGCGCGACCTCGTCCCACAGGGCGTACGAGGTGCCGAGCGAGGGCCCCAGCAGCAGCGGGGGCGCCGAGGCCGGGCCTTCAGCCAGGTGGTTGAGGAGTTGCTCGGTCAACGTCGCTCCAGGGCACGGTCGGTGAGAGTTCCGGCGTAGCCGGTGTAGTGGGCGGGGGCGCAGAGATCGTCCAAGTCGAGGGACTTCAACTCCTCCTGCTCTTCGAGGAGTTCACGTAGTGAGCGGTTCTCGGTGTGGGCGCGGCGGGCCAGTTCGGTCAGCAGCTCCTTGGCGCGCGCACGACCGAGAACGGGGCTGAGGGCGGCGGACAGCCGTTCGGACACGATCAGGCCCCGCGTGAGGCCGAGGTTCCGGCGCATTGCGGCGGGGTGCACGCGCAGCCCCTCCGCCAGCTCGGCCGCGTGGGCTGCCGAGCCGCCCACCAGCCGGAGCAGGTCGCGCAGCGGCTCCCACTCGGCATGCCAGGCGCCGGACGGCCGCTCGTCCTCGGCGGCGACGGAGCCGTACAGCGTGGCCGCGAGCTGGGGGGCACGCCGGGCGGCGGCCAGAACGAGCGTGGAACGCACCGGATTGGCCTTGTGCGGCATGGCCGACGAGCCGCCGCCGCTGCCCTCGCTCACCTCGCCGATCTCGGTGCGCGACAGCGTCAGCACGTCCACGGCGAGCTTGCCCAGGGCACCTGCCGTGAAGGCCAGACATCCCGCCAGGTCGGCGATCGGCGTGCGCAGCGTGTGCCAGGGCAAGGCCGGTACGGCAAGGCCTACCTCGCGGGCGTAGGCCGCCGTCAGCGCGGTGGCGTCCAGGGCGCCGTACGCCTCGAAGGCCGCCAAGGTACCGGCCGCGCCGCCGAGTTGGGCGGGGAGCGAGTCCCGCACCCGGGTGACGCGGTCCGTTGCGTCCAGGACCAGCGAGCGCCAGCCGGCCGCCTTCAGCCCGAACGTGGTCGGTACCGCGTGCTGGGTGAGCGTCCGTCCCGGCATCGCCGTGTCCCGGTGCTCGGCGGCGAGCCCGGCCAGCGCCCGCTCGGTGCGGCCCAGGTCGGCCAGGACCGGGCCGAGGGTGCGCACGGCGACCAGCATCGTCGCCGTGTCCATGATGTCCTGGCTGGTGGCGCCCCGGTGGACACAGGGGCCGTACTGCCCGCCGACCTCCCTGGTCAGGTCGGCGACCAGCGGGATGACCGGGTTGCCGCCGGCCTCGGCCCGCTCGGCCAGGTCACGGATGCCGAACCGCTCCGGCACCGCCGCCTCGGTCACCGCCGCCGCTGCCTCGGCCGGGGCGAGTCCCAGCGCGGCCTGCGCCCGGGTCAGCGCGGCCTCGGCGTCGAGCAGCGCCCGCAGATACGCGTGGTCACTGGTCTCGGACGCGGCGCCCGACAGACCCCGTCCGGGTGCGAGCAGGCCGGTGTCGGCGTAGGGAGGGGACGCAGATGTCACTGGAACTCCAGGAAGACCGTCTCGCCTTCGCCCTGAAGGCGGATGTCGAAACGGTAGGTCCCCGGGCCCTCCTCGGCGGCGATCAGCGTGTCGCGCCGGTCGCCCACCCGGGTGAGCAGCGGGTCGGCGGCGAGCGCGGCCTCGTCGCCCGGCAGGTAGATCCGGGTGAACAGGTGCACGAGCAGGCCACGCGCGAAGACGCAGACGCTCAGGCAGGGCGCGTTGCCGCCGCGTGCGCCGGGACGCAGCGTGCGCGCGTACCAGTGGCCGTTCGCGTCGGTCTGGATACGCCCCCAGCCGGTGAACTCCACGCCGTTACGGCCCAGATGACCGCCGGTGGCCGGGTCGCGCCGGATGGAGCCGTCCACCCGCGGCACCGTTCCGTCGGGGTGCGGTCCCCACAACTCGACGAGCGCGTCCGGCAGCGGCCTGCCCGCGCCGTCGAGGACGTGGCCGTGCACGGTGATCGCATCCGGATGGCCGAGCGGGGCGATCTCCTCGCCGCCACGGAAGGGCAGGGCATAGCCGTAGAAGGGGCCGACCGTGTGGGACGGGGTGGGCAGCACCTGCTCCGGGCGGCTCGTGTCGATCTTCGTCATGGCGGTCAGCGCCCTTCCTCGATCCAGGTGGCGGCCGGGCCGTCCAGCACGATGTCCCAGTGGTAGCCGAGCGAGAACTCCGGCACCGACAGGCTGTGGTCGTAGGTGGCGACCAGCCGCTGCCGGGCCGCGTCGTCCGTCACCGACTGCAGGATCGGGTCGTACGGGAACAGCGGGTCGTTCGGGAAGTACATCTGTGTCACCAGCCGCTGGGCGAACGCCGTGCCGAACACCGAGAAGTGGATGTGGGCCGGGCGCCAGGCGCCCACGTGGTTGCGCCAGGGGTAGGGGCCGGGCTGGATGGTGGTGAAGTGGTAGCGGCCCTCGCCGTCGGTGAGGGTGCGGCCGACGCCGGTGAAGTTCGGGTCGAGCGGCGCGTCGTGCTGTTCGCGCCGGTGGGCGTAGCGGCCGGCCGAGTTGGCCTGCCAGATCTCGACGAGCTGGCCGCGCACGGGGCGTCCGGCGCGGTCCAGCAGCCGCCCGGAGACGGTGATCCGCTCACCGATCGGCTCGCCCCGGTGGTGCCGGGTGAGGTCGTTGTCGGTCTCGGTGATGTCGCGCTCCCCGAAGGCGGGGGAGTGCAGTTCCACCAGTTCCGGGTCCTGGGCGGTGTCGATGGCGACCAGGGGCTGCTTGGGGTGGCGGAGCACGGAGGAGCGGTAGGGCGCGTAGGCGCGGCGCGGGTGGTGTTCTACGGGGGCGCCGTCGGCGACGCGTTTCTCGTACGCGGCGTGCTCGGCGGCGATTTCGAGGTCGATGTCGGCTTGGCTGAGAGTCATGGGGCGTCCAGGGGGTCAGAGTTCGAGGACCGGGTCCAGCTCCGGTGGCCGGCCGAGGAGCGCCCGGATCGTGTGGGCGGCGCGGTCGTCCGGGCGTACGGAGGTCAGGGCGCCGTTGTGGCGGCCGATGGGCGTGCGGACGGCCTCGACGAGGTAAACCGAAGCGAGGCTGTTGACGGCGTTCACAACAGGTTGTCCGCGATGGTGAGTTCGGCGTCGGTCCGGGCGACGACGTCGTCAACGGTCGCACCCGGCGCGGTCTCCACGAGGGCCAGGCCCTGCTCGGTGACGTCCAACACCGCGAGGTCGGTGATGACTCGGTTCACACAGGACTTGCCGGTGAGTGGCAGCGTGCACTCCTTGAGGATCTTCGGGGAGCCGTCCTTCGCGGTGTGGGTCATCACCACGATCACCTGACGGGCGCCGTGCACCAGGTCCATCGCGCCGCCGATCCCGGTGACCAGCTTGCCCGGCACGGCCCAGTTGGCCAGGTCGCCGCGGGCGGAGACCTGCATCGCGCCGAGCACGGCCACGTCGATGTGCCCGCCGCGGATCATCGCGAAGGACAGCGCCGAGTCGAAGAAGGAGGCGCCCGGCAGGACCGTCACGGTCTCCTTGCCCGCGTTGATCAGATCCGGGTCGACCTGGTCGTCGGTCGGGTACGGGCCCGTGCCCAGAATGCCGTTCTCCGACTCCAGGACGACCTCGACACCCGGGGGGAGGTGGTTCGGGATCAGCGTCGGCAGACCGATGCCGAGATTGACGTACTGGCCGTCGCGCAGCTCCCGCGCCGCCCGCGCGGCGACCTCCTCGCGTGTCCAGGCCATCAGCTGCTCACCGTCCGCCGCTCGATCCTCTTGTCCGCCGCCTGCTCCGGGGTCAGGGCCACGACCCGCTGCACGAAGACGCCCGGCAGGTGCACGGCGTCCGGCTCGATCTCGCCTGGCTCGACCAGCTCCTCCACCTCGGCGATGGCGACCTTCCCCGCCATGGCCGCGAGGGGGTTGAAGTTGCGGGAGGACCTGTTGAAGACCAGGTTTCCGTGCCGGTCGCCCTTCGCGGCCCTGACCAGCGCGAAGTCGGTGCGGATGGCGCGCTCCAGGACGTACGCCGCGCCGTCGAACTCCCGCACCTCCTTGGGCGGCGAGGCCAGCGCGACCCCGCCCTCGCCGTCGTAGCGCCAGGGCAGTCCGCCCTCGGCGACCTGGGTACCGACCCCGGCCGGGGTGTAGAAGGCGGGGATGCCGGCCCCGCCCGCGCGCAGCCGCTCGGCGAGGGTGCCCTGCGGAATCAGCTCCAGCTCCAGCTCACCGCCCAGGTACTGGCGGGCGAACTCCTTGTTGCCGCCGATGTAGGAGCCGGTCACCCGGCCGATCCGCCCTGCGGCCAGCAGTACCGCGAGACCGGACTCCATCGCCCCGCAGTTGTTGGAGACGACCGAGAGACCGCCTACCCCGCGCTCGTACAACGCCTGGATCAGCACGTTCGGCACACCGCTCAGCCCGAACCCGCCGACCGCGAGGGACGCGCCGTCCGGTACATCGGCCACCGCCTCCAGAGCCGTGGCGACCACCTTGTCCATCCGTGAAGCCTCATCTCTTCGCTATTAATCAGCGCACTGAGTATTTCAGCGAGGTGTGCCACACGCTGCCACCGGAGGCGATGTCCGTCAAGATACGGGTCAGCTGCACTACCGGGCGGGAGACAGGTGGTCCGGTCGCCGGGTATTGTTCAGTGCACCAACGAAATGATCAGGGAGCGCACATGGCCGCGGTGGACCTCACCACCCATCCCGGGCACCTGGCCCGGCGGCTGCAGCAGGCGCACTACCTGCTGTGGAACACGATGGTCTCCGAGGAGATCACCTCGCCGCAGTTCGCGGTCATGAACGCGCTCGTCGCCGAGCCGGGCCTCGACCAGCGGACCGTGGGGGAGCGGGTGGGCCTGGACCGCTCGACCATCGCCGAGGTCATCAGCCGGCTCGGCCGCCGGGAGTTGCTGACCAAGGTGCGCGACCCGGAGGACGGCCGGCGCTTCCTGCTCCGCCTGACCGACGAGGGCCGGCGCACCCACCGCAAGCTGACCGTGCGCACCGCCCGGATGAACCAGGTCTTCCTGGCGCCGCTGTCCGCCGAGGAGCAGACCGTGTTGTTCGACCTGATCCGCCGGGTCACGGACGCGGCGGAGGGCCTGCGCAACCCGGCCGAACCGCTGGCCGCGCGGGGCTGACCGGGCCGGTACGGGCGTCGACCCGGCCGGTACGGGCGTTCACGGCGCCGGTGCGAACACGACCCACACCTGGCCGTCGGCGAAGTCCATCCGGCCGCCGTCCGCCGCGGTGAACGTCGTACCGTCCGCCGCGCCCGGCCGTGACCAGGAGGCGTCGAAGGACCGGCCGTCGCGCAGCACCTGCGCCTTTCCCGAGCCGACCGTCTCGGTGTACGGCGTGTGGTTGCCGAGCCGGTCGTGATAACGGGAGGTCCGGATCTTCACGTACTGCACGACGACCGTCGCCGGTGCCACCTGCGCGCCGTCCGTCGTCACCGTCGGCGTGCCGTCCGTCGCGAGCAGCCAGCGGTGCCGCCCGGCGGACCAGGTGAAGGTGAAGCGGGCGGCCGGGTAGCGGACGGTGCGTGTGGCCGTGGGGGTGCCGCCGGACGGGGCCGGGCCGTAGCTGAAGCCGGTCGTCAGCGCGGCCTTGCCCGGGGCGGACGGCAGCAGCTTGGCGGGGCGCAGAAAGAGGTTGTGCGGGGCGGCCTTGGCGGTGCCCCGGTAGTAGGCGGCGGGGGCCTGGTCGGGGGACTCCGGCCGCAGCGGCGCCCTGTCGATCAGCGGGAGCAGCTTGTGCTGGGCGCCGGAGAAGGCCAGCGTCGGCCGGTGGAACTGGCCGAGCAGCTCCAGATCGGACTCGCGGGCGCTGCGCACCGGTCCGACGGCCTGCGGGAGCCTGGTCGCGTACAGCGCCATCAGCCGGCTCAGACCGCCCTCCACCTGCTCGGCGTACACCACGTCCGCCGCGTCGAGCCCGGTCTGGGGGCGGGCCGCGGGCACGTTGTCGATCTTCACGGCGAGTGGTGAACCGGCCGCCGTGTCCGAGGGCTTGGGTGTCGGTGCCGACGGTGCCGACGGTGCCGACGGTGCCGTGGGTGCCGGGGTGTGCTGCGGGGAGCGGTCGTCGTCCCGGCCGTGATGGGTGCAGCCGGCCGTGAGGGACGCGGTCAGTGAGACCGCCAGCGCGGCCGCCGTCACCGTCCCGCGTCGTCTGTGCGCCCTGGATCTCATGCCCACTGTGGCCACCCCGTTCATTTGTCCGATTGTGCGTTCATAGGGTCATCGCTGGCCATACCCGAACGCTTACGGTCATGCGCGGTGCGTGGGCCGTTCGGGCTCCGGAAACGACCCTGGCGGGGGGAGGAGGGTGGCAGGCCGGGCCCCAGCGAGGGATTCGGTGCTGGTGGGCGCGGGTACCCGGGCGCCACCGCGAATCGCCCACGCGACCGAGGGAGCGCGACCCCATGAAGGCAGTCACCTGGCAGGGCAGGCGGGACGTCCGGGTCGAGGACGTCCCCGACCCGCGGATCGAAGAGCCCACCGACGCCGTCATCCGCATCACGTCCACCGGACTGTGCGGCTCGGACCTGCATCTGTACGAGGTGCTCACCCCGTTCATGACACCGGGGGACATCCTCGGGCACGAGCCGATGGGCATCGTCGAGGAGGTCGGCCCCGGCGTGCCGGACCTCAAGGCCGGGGACCGGGTCGTGGTGCCGTTCCAGATCGCCTGCGGCAACTGCTGGATGTGCCTGACCGGGCTGCCGACCCAGTGCGAGACGACCCAGGTCACCGGCGAGGGAATGGGCGCCGCCCTGTTCGGCTACACCCGCCTGTACGGGGCCGTGCCCGGCGCCCAGGCCGAGTACCTGCGGGTGCCGCAGGCGCAGTTCGGGCCGATGAAGGTGCCCGAGGGCCCGCCGGACGACCGCTTCGTCTACCTCTCCGACGTGCTGCCCACCGCCTGGCAGGCCGTCGAGTACGCCGCCGTCCCGCCCGGCGGCACCCTCGCCGTCCTCGGCCTCGGCCCGATCGGCGACATGGCCTGCCGGATCGCCAGGGCACGGGGCGCGGAGCGCGTGTTCGGTATCGACCTGGTGCCGGAACGGCTGGCGCGCGCCGACCGGGACGGCGTCCAGACATACGACCTCAGGGCCTTCGACGACGAGAAGGCGCTGGTCAACGCCATCCGCGACGAGACCGGGGGCCGGGGGCCGGACGCCGTGATCGACGCCGTCGGCACCGAGGCCCACGGCAGCGCCGCCGCCAGGCTCGCGCAGACGGCCACCGGGCTGCTGCCCCGCAAACTCGGCGTGCCCCTCGCGGAACGCTTCAGCGTCGACCGGCTCGGCGCCCTCCACATGGCGATCGACCTGGTGCGGCGCGGCGGCACCCTCTCGCTGAGCGGCGTGTACGGCGGCATGGCCGACCCGATGCCGATGCTCACCCTGTTCGACAAGCAGATCCAGCTGCGCATGGGCCAGGCCAACGTCCGCCGCTGGGCCGACCGGATCATGCCGTATCTGACGGACGAGGACCCCCTCGGTGTCGACGACTTCGCCACCCACCGGCTCCCGCTCACCGAGGCACCGCACGCCTACGACATGTTCCAGCACAAGCAGGACGGCGCCATCAAGATCCTCATGAAGCCGTAGACCGGCCGTCAGTCCCGGTCCCTCTCGCCCAGGATCTCCGCCAGGTCGTAGCGCACCGGCTCCTCCAGCTGGGCGTAGGTGCAGCTCTCCGGTGTACGGTCCGGACGCCAACGGCGGAAGCGGGCGGTGTGCCGGAAGCGCTGCCCGTTCTCCATGTGGTCGTAGGCCACCTCGGCGACCCGCTCCGGCCGCAGCGGCACCCAGGACAGGTCCTTCTTGCCGGACCAGCGGCTCGGCGCGCCCGGCAGCCGGGCCGTCTCATGGGCGGCCTCGTCCGACCAGGCCGCCCACGGGTGCCCGGCGACGTCGTCCATGCGCAGCGGCTCCAGCTCCTCGACCAGTTCGGCCCGCTTCTTCATGGGGAAGGCGGCCGACACCCCCACGTGCTGGAGCCGCCCTCGGTCGTCGTGCAGACCCAGCAGCAGCGAGCCGACCACCGGGCCGCTCTTGTGGAACCGGTACCCGGCCACGACGACATCAGCCGTCCGCTCGTGCTTGATCTTGAACATGACCCGCTCGTCCTGCCGGTATCGCAGGTCGAGCGGCTTGGCGACGACTCCGTCGAGGCCGGCGCCCTCGTACTGCTCGAACCAGTGCCGCGCCACCTCCACGTCGGTCGTCGCGGGCGCCACGTGCACCGGCGGTGTGGCGTCGGCCAGCGCCCGTTCCAGCAGGGCCCGGCGGTCGGTCAGCGGGACGTCCAGCAGGGACTCGTCGTCCAGGGCGAGCAGATCGAAGGCCACGAAGGACGCCGGGGTCTTCTCCGCCAGCATCCGCACCCGGGAGTCGGCCGGATGGATGCGCTCGGTCAGCGCGTCGAAGTCGAGATGCCCCTCCCGCGCGATCACGATCTCCCCGTCCAGCACGCACCGCTCGGGCACCCGCTCCTTCAGCGCCGCCACCAGCTCGGGAAAATACCTGGTCAACGGCTTGCCGGTACGACTGCCCAACTCGACGTCCGCGCCGTCCCGGAACACGATCGAACGAAACCCGTCCCACTTCGCCTCGTAGTGCATCCCCGGCGGGATCTTCGCCACCGACTTGGCGAGCATGGGCTTCACAGGCGGCATGACGGGCAGATCCATGCAACCGATTCTGCTCGCACACCTCCCGCACCGCCCGGTATGCGCGCTGTACGGGGTGCGCCTACCGTGGCCGCATGGGTGCTGCGGTGGAACTGGAGGTGGACGGCCGGACCGTACGGCTGTCCAGCCCGGACAAGGTCTTCTTCCCGGAGCGGGGCTTCACCAAGCTGGACCTCGCGCAGTACTACGTCGCCGTCGGCCCCGGCATCCTGCGCGCGCTGCGCAACCGCCCCACCACCCTGGAACGCCACCCCGACGGCGTGGGCGGCGAGTGGTTCTTCCAGAAGCGGGCCCCGAAGGGCATGCCCGACTGGATCCCGACCGCCCACATCACCTTCCCGAGCGGCCGCAGCGCCGACGAGATGTGCCCCACGGAGCAGGCCGCCGTCGTCTGGGCCGCCCAGTACGGCACGCTCACCTTCCACCCGTGGCCGGTGCGCGCCACGGACGTCGACCGCCCCGACGAACTCCGCATCGACCTCGACCCGCAGCCCGGCACCGACTACGGCGACGCGGTCCGCGCCGCCCATGAACTGCGTGCGGTCCTGGACGAGTTCGGCGGACTGGGCGGCTGGCCCAAGACCTCCGGCGGCCGGGGCCTGCACGTCTTCGTCCCGATCGAACCGCGCTGGACCTTCACCCAGGTGCGCCGCGCCGCGATCGCCATCGGCCGGGAGATGGAACGCCGGATGCCCGAGCAGGTGACGATCAAGTGGTGGAAGGAGGAGCGGGGCAGCCGTATTTTCCTGGACTACAACCAGACGGCCCGCGACCGTACCATCGCCTCCGCATACTCCGTACGTCCAAGCCCGAACGCCACCGTCTCGGCACCCCTGCGCTGGGGGGAGGTCGGCGCGGCCCACCCCGCCGACTTCGACCTCGCCACCATGCCGGCCCGCTTCGCCGAACTCGGCGACGTACACGCCGACATGGACGACCACGCCTACTCCCTGGACGCGCTGCTCGAGCTGGCCCGCCGTGACGAACACGACCACGGCCTGGGCGATCTGCCGTACCCGCCGGAGTACCCGAAGATGCCCGGCGAACCCAAACGCGTCCAGCCGAGCCGGGCCCGGCGGGAGCAGACGTCCTGAGGACAGCCGGCGGACGACCGTGTCGGCCGGACCACGGCCGCCGCACGTTCAGCCCGACGACCGCTCGCCGCACGCGGCCAGGACGCGCCGGCAGTCGGCGAGCAGGGCCTCGTCCGAGGCGACGTCGTAGCGGATGTTCCCCCGGCGGGGGCGGTCGTTGGAGTGGCGGCGGGGAGAGGACAGTTCCGCGCGTATCAGCGGCAGGGCGGGGGCCGCCGCCGGACCCATCCCGGCCAGGCACGCGGCCATGTCGGGGCGCCGTGCCGGAGTGGTCCGCCACTGTTCGAGCAGGACGGGAAGTGCCTCCTCCGTTTCGCCGGTGACCTGCCACAGGGCGGCGGCGGCCTGGAACCCGGTGTGGCCTTCGGCGATCGCGGCGCGCAGGTCCGGTGCGAGTACGGCACCGGAGCGGCCGAGCGCACCGGCCAGCTCCAGCGCCGGCCGCCACCGCAGCCAGTGGTCCGACCGCAGGTTCTCCCGGATCACCGGCAGCACCGCCTCGGTGTCCCCGGTCAGCGACCACAGCGCCCGGGCGACGAGGACGCGGTCCTGGTCCCGCAGTGTGCCGTCCTCCCACATCCGCCGCACCACCGGCAGCGCCTCGGCCGCCGCGGGACCGCAATGGGCGAAGGCACCCAGCACGGCTGCCCGCGTGCGGCCGTACTCCGCGTGGTCCAGGAGCCGGGCGAGCAGGGGCAGCGACGGGGTGTGCCGCAGCACGCCCAGGGCGGCGGCGAGCCGGTCCGCGTCCTCGTCCTGGGAGCCGGGGTCCAGCGCGGCGAGCCGGTCGTGGAGCACCGGGGCCAGCGGGGCCGCCGCCTCCGGGCCCAGCGCCTCGATCCAGCGGACCAGTTGCTCGGGGATCGCCACCACCGTCAGCAGATGGCCGAGCGCGGGCACGATCCGGCTGTCGCCCTGAAGTGTCAGCAGCTCATAGGCCATGCCGAGGGCCATGCGCCGGAAGGGGGTGTCCTCTTCGAGGGGGCGGTCGTCCCAACTCTGGATGTACGCCACGACCTCCTCGGAGGCACACCGGGCGGCCGGCCCGAGGTGGCACAGCTCGGACAGCACGCTCTTCTGCAGACTCAGCTCGTCGTCGCGCAGCAACCGGGCCAACGCCATCACCGGTTCGTCGTCCGGCACCCGCCAGCCGCTCAGCAGCATTCCGGCCATCGTCACCGCATGGGAGCGCCGGTTGCGGTCGGGGCTGTCCAGCATGCCGACGAGGAGCGGGAGGCGGATGTCGATGCGGTCGCCCAGCTGAGTGTGCAACTCCTCCAGGAGCTCGTCGGCCTCCTCGAGGCCCAGGGCACGACGGTGCTCTTCCTTCAGCTCTCGCAGGTAGGAGATCATGGTGTCGGTGCGCGGGGCCGGGACCTTCGGGGGCTCCTCCGCCCGGGCCGCCTCCTGCGAGACGCGCATCACGTCCAGCGCCGTCCGGGCCGTGTCCTCCGGCAGTGCGCCGGGCGCGCACCGCGCCAGATGGGCGAGGGCCGTCATGCGCAGCCCCGGGTCCGTGGTCTCGGAGAGGACCGATCGCAGCAACTGCGCTGCGGCGGCCTCCAGCCGGCTCGGCTCCCGTACGGCTGCCGTCGCCAGGGCACCGACCACGGACCGTGCTGCCGACGGGTCGCTCTCGGCGGGCAGGCGGTCGCGCAGGGCGGCGAACGCCCGTACCGGGTCAGGGTGCAACCGGGCCAGCGCCGTGGACGCCGCCGCACGCACCCCGGGATCCGGATCGCCCAACAGGTCCAGGAAATCCCCGGCCCGGGCGCGGATCAGATCCCGGGCGACGAAGAAGTGCCGCTCCCAGTCCTCGTGCAGCTCCTCGTCGAACCCGGACCAGTACTCCGTGTCCTCCGGGTCTCCCGGGTCCTCGTCCGAGAAGGGATCGGCGATGCTGTGCAGCAGGCCGACGACGGCACCCCGACCGGCCACCGCACGGTTCGCCGCCAGTTCGAAGAGGAACGGCACGCACGCCACCGTGCTGTCGTACACCGTGCCCTGGTGGAGCACCGCGCCGTACATGCCGTCGAGGGCGATCTCACGGCGCTCCGAGTCGTCCGACGCCAGCCCCCACAGCAGATCCGGCACATCCGTCGCCGACTCCGTGTACGCATGTCCCAAAGACGCCCAGTCGACGTCCTCGATCCCCCTGAACACACTGTCCTCCCCCTGGTGCATGGCGCCCGTCCGCCACTGATCACAGCATGCACCACGGCACTGACAACGGCCCCGCGCCAGGGGATCATGCCGGGATGACCCGTGTCCTGACCCGAAGCGACCTCGAGGCCGTGCTGGAGCCCGCGGCCTGTCTCGCCGCCCTCCGCGAAGGCTTCCGCGCGGCCGGCACCGCCGCCGTACCCGGCCAACGGGTCCGTACCGACCTGCCGTTCCCCGGCACCGCCACCGCGCTCATTCCCGGCCTGCTGCCCGGCATCGAGGCGTACACCGTGAAGGTCAACGCCAAGTTCCCCGGAGCCCGGCCCGCCCTGCGCGGAGTGATCTGCCTGCACGGCGGCGCGGACGGCGAACTGCTCGCCCTGCTGGACTCGGCGACCGTCACGGCCTGGCGGACGGGCCTGGCCGCCGCCCTCGGCACCGCGCTCCTGGCCCCGGCCGGGTACGAGGTGCTCGGCGTGATCGGAGCCGGGGCGCAGGCCGAGTTGACGCTGCGCGGCCTGGCGAGCGAGCGCCCGCCCGGTCGACTCGTGGTGCACGACACCGACCCCGACCGTGCCGCCGCGTTCGCCGCCCGGTACGGCGGACGCGTGCTGGACTCGGCCGGCGCGGTGGCCGAAGCGGCGGACACCGTCCTGCTCGCGACCTGGTCCCGGGCCCCGCTGCTCGCCCTCGCGGACACTCGTGCCGGACAGCACTTCACGAGCCTGGGCACCGACGAGCCCGGCAAGCGGGAACTCGCCCCGGACCTGCTGGATGCCGCGCTCCTCGTCGTCGACGACAGGGAACTGGCCGCGCGCATGGGCGCGTTGGCGGCACCCGGGCTCGCCCGGACCACCGCAGACGCCACCCTCACGGACGTCCTGCGCGGCACACACCCCGGCCGCGCCTCGGCCCGGCAGCGCACGGTGTACGCCCCCGTCGGACTGCCCTGGCAGGATCTCGCCCTCACCTGGCTCGCCTGGCGGGAGGCGGAACGCCGGGGCGTGGGCACGAGGATCGACCTGCTGAAGTGAGCCACGGTGCCCGCGCCGGGCGACGCCCCGGGGTCACAAGCGGCCGAGAACCCACCGCTCGGTGCAGGCCCCGTCCTGGGCGTCGTCACATCCGGCCGTCGCACGGTGACCGTCGCCGGGCCCGCCGCTCCGGACGCAAGCCGTTCGTCCGGCTCGGGCCCGGCAAGGCCATGCCTCCGTCGCGGCACCGGCGGGGCCCGGACCGCGCGGTTATCCTGACCGGCAGCCGCCGATGAGGAGTCCCGCAGTGACCGAGGCAGTGTCGCGTCCCACGCTGGAGGCCGTGGCCGCGCGGGCCGGTGTGTCCCGGGCCACCGTGTCCCGGGTGGTCAACGGCGGCGACGGGGTGCGCGCACCCTTGGCCGAGCGGGTCCGGCAGGCCGTGGCAGAGCTGGGTTACGTACCCAACCAGGCTGCGCGCAGCCTCGTCACCAAGCGGCACGACGCCGTGGCGGTCGTCATCGCCGAGCCCGAGACCCGGGTCTTCGCCGACCCCTTCTTCGCGCTGCAGCTGCGCGGCATCAGCAAGGAACTGACCGCGCACGACAACCAGTTGGTGCTGCTGCTCACCGAGGGCCGTGACGATCACGCGCGCGTGGCCCGGTACCTCTCCGGAGGCCATGTCGACGGTGCGCTCGTCTTCTCCCTGCACCTCGACGACCCGCTGCCCGGCCTCATCCAGGACGCCGGCGTGCCCACCGTGTTCGGCGGGCGGCCCGGCTGGGACGACGGAGCCCGCGCGGCCGGCCCCGCTCGTCCTGTGCCGAAAGCCCCGGGCGTGGTCTACGTCGACTGCGACAACCGGGGCGGGGCACGCGCCGCCGTACGGCATCTCGTGGGCCTCGGCCGCAGACGCATCGCGCATCTCACCGGCGTCCTGGACCAGACGTCGGCGGTGGACCGGCTCGACGGCTACCGGGACGTCATGGGCGAGGTGCCGGGCGGGAACGATCCCCGGCTGGTGGTGGAGAGCGACTTCACCCCGGCCGGCGGCGAACGCGCCATGCGCGAACTCCTTGGCCGCTGCCCGGACGTGGACGCCGTGTTCGCTGCCAACGACCTGACCGCCCTCGGTGCCCTGCGCGTGCTGCGCGCGAGCGGCCGGCGGGTGCCGGAGGACGTGGCCGTCATCGGCTTCGACGACATGCTGCCCGTCGCCGAGGAGGCCGACCCACCGCTGACGACGGTCCGTCAGGACATCGAGGGAATGGGCCGCCTGATGGCCCGCCTGCTGCTGCGCGGACTCTCCGACGGCCGCGACCGGACGGACGACCGAGACCGGGCCGGAACCACGGTGGACGGGCCGCACGCTGGCGGCGTGATCCTCCCGACCACGCTGATACGACGGGCGTCCGCCTAGCCGCCGCGCGAGGCGGCCCCGGCCCGGTCGGCCGACCGGAATCACTCCTGAGGCGACTCGCTCTTGATCACCGCGAAGCGGGCGCCGTACGGGTCGGTGAGCCTGGCCATGCGGCCGACGCCCTCCATGGTCGTCGCCGGCACGCGCACCTCTCCGCCGAGCTGCTGCGCCTTCTCGACCACCGCGTCGGTGTCCTCGACCTCGAAGTACGGCAGCCAGTACGGGCTGCCCGGGGCCTCGGCCGGGTCGTCGGCCAGGGGCACGATCCCGCCGAACATCGCGTCCTCCCCGCCGTCGGCCGGATTGACGCACGTGTACGTCCCGCCGGGGAAGGGCACGGCGGAGGTCTCGAGGCCCAGCACCTGGTGGTAGAAGGCGGCGGCCGCCGCGATGTCCGGGGTGTACAGCTCGACCCAGCACAGCGAGCCCGGCTCGCTCGCCATGTCGACGCCCTTGGTCCGGCCCGGCTGCCAGATCCCGAAGGGCACGTGCGCCTGGTCGGCGAGGACCGCCATGTGTCCCTCGCCCATGACGTCCATCGGCTGGAACAGCACGCTGCCGTGGTGCTGTTCGGCCGCCTTGGCGGTGGCCTGTGCGTCCGCGCTCTGGAAGTACACCGTCCAGGCCGGCGGGCCCTGATCGGGGCCGGACTGCATGCCGCCCGCGACGGTCCTGCCGCTCAGCTGGAAGAAGCCGTAGCCTCCCGCGTCCGGCCCCGCCGACTGGAACTGCCAGCCGAAGAGACCGCCGTAGAAGGACACGGCGCCGTCGATGTCGGGGGTGCTGATGTCGAGCCAGTTCGGGGCGCCGTCGACGAAACGGGTGGTGAGCATCTTCGCCCTCCTCGAAAGGGGTCCCGTCCTCTGCACTGCAGAGTCTGGCACCCCTCACTGACAATCGCCGCCGGAGCGCCGCGACGCGCCGGGCGGATCCGCGCTCACCCCGGGTGGTGGCGCGCGCTCTGCGGGTTTTCGCCGCGCCCCGCGCGCCGCCGTGCGCCGGTACGGTCCGGGAGAGCATCATCAGGGTGGCCGGAGGCCCTGCCGGAGGCGTTGACCCGGCGTTGATCGAACGTTTTTCGCCGCGCGGCACGATCCTGGTCATGCCCTTCGAAACAATCACTCCGGCCGACGACACCTGGCAGGCGCAGGCCCTGTGCGCGCAGACCGGGCCGGACTTCTTCTTCCCCGAGCCCGGCAGCTCGGTACGCGAGGCGAAGCGCATCTGCGCCATGTGCGAGCTGCGCCCGGCCTGTCTGGACTACGCGCTGGCCAACGACGAGCGCTTCGGTGTCTGGGGCGGACTGTCCGAGAAAGAGCGCCTCGCCCTGCGCCGCACGTCCCACTGACGCCGTCCGCCGACGCCCGCCTGGTGCGCCGTCCTCCCGGGCGGCGCCGGCGAGCGTCGGGCACCAGTGCGCGGTCAGTGACCGGCGTGCGTCAGACTGCGGCCCGTGCCGCCATCCGGGCCTTGCGGGCGGCCAGCTTCTCGTCGAACTTGGCGGCCTCCGCGTCCAGGCCGCCCATGAACAGGCCGAGTTCCTCCTGCGCCCTGCGTCCCTCCGGGCCGAGGCCGTCGATGTCCAGGACCTTCAGGAAGCGCAGTACGGGCTGCAGCACGTCGTCGTGGTGGATGCGCAGGTTGTAGACCTCGCCGATGGCCATCTGCGCGGCGGCCCGCTCGAAGCCGGGCATGCCGTGGCCGGGCATGCGGAAGTTCACCACGACGTCCCGGACCGCCTGCATGGTCAGGTCGGGGGCCAGCTCGAAGGCGGCCTTCAGCAGGTTGCGGTAGAAGACCATGTGCAGGTTCTCGTCGGTCGCGATGCGGGACAGCATGCGGTCGCAGACCGGGTCGCCCGACTGGTGGCCGGTGTTGCGGTGCGAGATCCGGGTGGCCAGCTCCTGGAAGGCGACGTAGGCGATCGAGTGCAGCATCGAGTGCCGGTTGTCGGACTCGAAGCCCTCGCTCATGTGCGCCATGCGGAACTGTTCCAGCTTGTCGGGGTCCACCGCGCGCGAGGCGAGCAGATAGTCGCGCATCACGATGCCGTGCCGCCCCTCCTCGGCCGTCCAGCGGTGCACCCAGGTGCCCCAGGCGCCGTCGCGGCCGAAGAGCGTGGCGATCTCGTGGTGGTAGCTCGGCAGGTTGTCCTCGGTGAGCAGGTTGACCACGAGGGCGATACGGCCGATCTCGGTCACCTTGGACTGCTCCTTGTCCCAGGCCTCCCCGTCCTCGAACAGGCCGGGGAAGTTGCGGGCGTCGCTCCACGGCACGTACTCGTGCGGCATCCAGTCCTTGGCGACCTTCAGATGCCGGTTCAGTTCCTGCTCGACCACTTCCTCCAGCGCGAACAGCAGCCGCGCGTCGGTCCATGCGGACGGGCTGCCGAGGTGAGGGGAGGTGATCGTCACGAGAACTCCAGGGGACGCCGAACAACGGG
The DNA here is from genome assembly GCF_040298985.1 of Streptomyces sp. NPDC001093. Taxonomy (NCBI): domain Bacteria; kingdom Bacillati; phylum Actinomycetota; class Actinomycetes; order Kitasatosporales; family Streptomycetaceae; genus Streptomyces; species Streptomyces sp. NPDC001093. Next base: position 135,976 of record NZ_JBEPBF010000007.1, read on the forward strand.
GGAGACGAACGGGGCGGTCCGGCGAGCGGTGCCGGAAACCTACGAGATCGTAGGCTACGAAGCCGTAGGTTACGAAGCCGTAGGTTAAGGCCGCTGTAAAGATCGCTGATCAGTAGGGCCGGACTGACCCTCCCGCCGTGTTGGGCATGTTCCGGGCGCGGCGGTCAGACGTACAGCTCCCGGAGCCGTACCGAGAGGCACGTCACACAGCCCTCGAGCTTCTCGAACTCGCTGATGTCCACCGTGACCACCTCGTGGCCGAGATCGGTCAGCAGCTCCGCGGTCTTCGGCGCGCTCGCCGCCATCAGCAGCTTGTGCCCGCCGAGCAGCACCACGTGCGAGCCGGACTCCTCCGGTACCGACAGGAAGCCGGGGAACAGCGACGGCCGGTCGACCTTCGGTATGTGCCCGATCACCGTGCCGTCGGGCAGCGCGGTCACCGCGGACTTCAGGTGCAGCACCTTGCTCACGGGAACGGCCACCACCCGCGCGCCCAGCGGCTCGAACGCGGCCCGCACCTGTTGCACACCGGCCGCGTTGGTGCGCCCGCCGCGGCCGACGTACACCGTGTCGCCGACCTTCAGGACGTCGCCGCCGTCCAGCGTGCCCGGCTCCCAGATCCAGTTCACCGAGCAGCCCAGGCGGGCCACCGCCTCCTCCACACCGACGGTCTCCGCGCGCCGGGACTCCGCGCCGGGCCGGGTGATCAACGCCACGTTCTTGTACATGACGACGGTGTCCTCGACGAACACCGAGTCCGGGCAGTCGTCCTCCGGGTCGACCTCGATCGTCTCCCAGCCGTGCGTGCCCAGGGCCTCGACGTAGGCCTCCCACTGCTCGACGGCGAGCCCGACATCGACCTTCTCCCGCTCGACGTGCGTCACCAGGCCTTCGGCGAGGCGGGGGCTGGGGCGGCGGACGAGGGCCTTCTTGCTGGGCACGAGGGACCTTTCGAATCGATGGTGCGGTTGTCCGGTGCCCGTGAGAGGGCACCGGTCCGCCATCATGCAGGGCGCTCCGGCCTGCACAAAACCCTCGGTGTCAGGCTGTGGCCCTCCTGAGACGTCGGGTCCTAGGCCGAGGCGCCGATGTCCTCCGGCGCGATCTCCCTCAACTCTCCCTCCTCCATCAGCAGCCAGCGGGTGATGCCGATCGACTCGAGGAACGGCAGGTCGTGGCTGGCCACGAGCAGTGCGCCCTCGTACGACTCCAGAGCCGAGGTCAGCTGCCGCACGCTCGCCATGTCGAGGTTGTTGGTCGGCTCGTCGAGCAGCAGCAGCTGGGGTGCCGGCTCGGCGAGCATCAGCGCGGCCAGGGCCGCCCGGAACCGCTCGCCGCCCGACAGGGTGGCCGCCTTCTGGTCGGCCCGCGCGCCCCGGAACAGGAAGCGGGCGAGCCGCGCCCGGATCCGGTTGTTCGTGGTGTCCGGCGCGAACCGGGCCACGTTCTCGGCGACCGTCAGCGCGTCGTCCAGCACGTCCAGCCGCTGGGGCAGGAAACGCAGCGGGACATGCGCCCGCGCCTCGCCGGCCATCGGTGCCAGCTCCCCTGCGACGGTCCGCAGCAGCGTCGTCTTGCCGGAGCCGTTGCGGCCGACCAGCGCGATGCGCTCCGGGCCGCGCAGATCGAGGACGCCTTCCACGCGCGCGTGGAATGCCGATGCCAGGGTGACCCCGGTTAGCACAGGCCCTCCGGGCGGTACGGCGGTGTACGGCAGGTCGACGCGGATCTCGTCGTCGTCCCGTACCGCCTCCACCGCCTCGTCCAGGCGCTCCCGGGCCTCGGCGAGCCGCTCCTCGTGCATGATGCGGTGCTTGCCCGCCGACTCCTGGGCGGCGCGTTTGCGGGCACCCATGACGATCTTCGGCTCGCGCTTGGAGTCCCACATCTTCTGCCCGTACCGCTTGCGCCGGGCCAGTTTCACGTGGGCGTCGGCCAGTTCGCGCTTCTGCTTGCGCACGTCGGCCTCGGCGACGCGCACCATCCGCTCCGCCGCCTCCTGTTCGACGGCCAGAGCCTCTTCGTATGCCGAGAAGTTGCCGCCGTACCAGGTGACCTCCCCGGAGCGCAGTTCCGCGATCTGGTCGACCAGGTCGAGCAGTTCCCGGTCGTGGCTGACCACGACCAGTACGCCCGGCCATGCGGAGACGGCCTGGTACAGCCGTCGGCGCGCATACAGGTCGAGGTTGTTGGTGGGCTCGTCCAGCAGCAGCACGTCGGGGCGGCGCAGCAGCAGCGCGGCCAGCCGCAACAGCACCGACTCGCCACCGGAGACCTCGCCGACCGTGCGGTCCAGGCCGATGTGGCCGAGACCGAGTTCGCCGAGCGTGACGAGGGCGCGTTCCTCGACGTCCCAGTCGTCGCCGAGCGTCTCGAAGTGCTCCTCGGCGACGTCGCCCGCCTCGATGGCGTGCAGCGCGGCCCGCCGTTCGGCGATGCCGAGGGCCTGGTCGACGCGGAGCGTGGTGTCGAGGGTGACGTTCTGCGGGAGGTGACCGACCTCGCCGGACACCTTGACGGTGCCGTCGGCCGGGGTGAGTTCACCGGCGAGCAGCTTCAACAGGGTTGTCTTCCCCGATCCGTTCACGCCTACGAGACCGGTCCGGCCGGGCCCGAAGGCGATGTCGAGGCCTTCGAAGACGGCGGTGCCGTCGGCCCAGGTGAAGGACAGGGACGTACAGGTGAGGGAAGATGACATGAGGGCCTCGCGAGGGATTCGGTGCGATCGGTGGGCGCATGTCGAGACACCGCGAGGCGGGAACCGAATGGTCGTGGGGCACGAAGAGGCCACGAAAAAGGGCCTGTGCCCGAGGACGGCTCGGACGCCGAGGTCGTACGCCGCGCACACACCTCAACCGGTGCGACGCGATGCCTCAGGACCTCAGACGAGCAACGTCCTTCTCCAATCGACGGCAACAGGACCGATGTACACGGTAGGAGGGGGCCTGAGGGCTGTCAACGCAATTACGGACGGCCCCGGCCTGGCACAACGAGGACGCCCGGCACGAGGTGGGCGTGCCGTTGTTCGTCAACGCGCGGATCGACACGTTCCTGCGCGGTGCCGGGGAAGTGCCGTGCCACCCTGTTCGTCCCCGGGGCCGTCGACCCGGGGACGGTGAAGGAGCTGGTCGCGGGCGTCGAGCAGGCCGCCCTCGATGTCGCCGGGGTCGGCGCGGGCTCCGGACTCGCCCAGGCCGCCCACGCCCCGGTCCGCCGCGCCGCCCGGGAGCTGTTGGAGGCGCTGGGGGCGGGGACGTACGGGGGCCCTGGCGGGAGGGTACGACCACGGTGATGAACACCCTGCTCACGCTTCACGCGCGCGTGGCGGTCGGCCTCACGCGCGCGGAGCGCTCAGCAGGCGTCCCGCATCAGTTCGGCCAGGTCGTGGTCCAGGTCGAGCTGGAGGTGCTCGAGGCCGACGGGCACGAGCGCGTTGGTCGCCTCCAGGAAGCGACGGATCTCGCCCGAGCGGACGTGCACGATCGCGGTGCCCTCGGGGGCGTGGAACTCCAGCACGGTGCGGTCGTAGCCGTACGGCCGCACCCGGACGTCCCCGTGCCCCTCGGGCTGCTGCAGCCCGGCCGTGAGCAGCTCGCGGGAGAAGGTCCAGCACACCTCGACCCCTTCGAGGGTGGCCGGGGCCGGGAAGGTCATGACGACGGCGAACGGATCGCCTCGGTCGTAGCGCAGCGTGGCGGGAATGCTCGGCATGCGCGGTGCGGCGGCGACGAGACGGGCCTCTACGGGCTGCTCGATGACGGTGGACAACGCCTTGCTCCCTCGTGACGGCTGGACTGCGCCCGGGTGTGCACCCGGCACCGGAAGAGACGACGGATCCGGCCGATCCGTGCACAGGAATCACGAGTGACCTCGGTCACCGCGTTCATGCACGGCGCGGGCCCGTTCGTTTCCGCCTGCGGCGAAGGGCAGTTGGCCTCTGGACGGCGCCGGACCGGTGGGCTAGCTTCGCCCGCCATGAGGCGCTTGGGGAGCACGCGACGCAGAGGACGTACGAGCAGGCTGGTGGCGGCGGGGGTGGCGTGCGGGGCGGCGTTGGCCGCGCTGACCGTGCCCGCCGCCGAGGCAGGGCCCCTCGGGCAGGGGAGTCTCCACTGGGCGCCGAAGGATCCGGGCACCCCGCAGGTCCGCTTCCGGGGCCTCGCGGCCGTCGACCGGCGCACCGCCTGGCTGGCCGGTACCGGCGGCACGGTGCTGCGCACCACCGACGGCGGAGCGAACTGGCGGAACGTCTCTCCGCCGGGCGCGGCCGATCTGCAGTTCCGGGACGTCGAGGCGTTCGACGCGCGGCGCGCCGTGGTGCTGGCCATCGGCGAGGGCGAGGCGTCACGCGTGTACCGCACCGAGGACGGCGGGGCGACCTGGACGGAGTCCTTCCGCAACACCGACCCGAAGGCGTTCTACGACTGCCTGGCCTTCTTCGACCGCCGGCACGGCCTCGCGATGAGCGACCCCGTCGACGGAAGGTTCCGCATCCTGTCCACGAGCGACGGAGGCCGCTCCTGGCGGGTGCTGCCCTCCGCGGGCATGCCGCCCGCCCTGGACGGTGAGGCGGGCTTCGCCGCGAGCGGTCAGTGCCTGGTCACCTCGGGCCCGAAGGACGTCTGGCTGGCCACCGGCGGTGGCGCCCACGCGCGCGTGCTGCACTCCGCCGACCGCGGGCTGACCTGGACGGCCGCCGAGACGCCGGTGCCGGCCGGAGACCCCGCCAAGGGCGTCTTCGCGCTGGCCTTCCGCGACCGCGGCCACGGTCTCGCCGTCGGCGGCGACTACCGCCCCGACCAGGCCTCGCCACAGGCCGCCGCGGTCACCGCCGACGGCGGCCGCACCTGGACCCCGGCCGCCACGCCCCCGCCCGCCTACCGCTCCGGGGCCGCCTGGCTGCCGCACAGCCGCACCGCCGCACTCGCCGTCGGCCCCACCGGGACCGACCTCACCACCGACGCGGGCCGCACCTGGCGCACGATCGACACCGGCTCCTACGACACCGTGGACTGCACGCCCGACCTCAGCTGCTGGGCGGCCGGTGAGCAGGGGAGGGTCGCGCGGCTGGAACGCTGAAATGGGCGGCCGGAACCGGGTACTCGGGTCGCACGGGAACCGCGACGAAGGGAGCCATCATGCCCGCCGGTTCCAGCTCCAAGCGCGAACGTCAGTACGAGCACATCAAGAAGAGCGCGCAGGACCGGGGCGAGAGCACCGGGCGCGCCAAGGAGATCGCCGCGCGGACCGTGAACAAGGAACGCGCCCGCTCCGGCGAGTCCAGGACTGCGAGCCGCAGCTCGACGCAGGACATGTCGTCCAGCAGGCGTGGCGGTCAGCGGTCGGGCAACCGGGTCGGCTCCCAGGGCCCGACCCGCGACCAGCTGTACAACGAGGCGAAGCAGCGTGGCATCGAGGGCCGTTCGCACATGAACAAGGACCAGCTGCAGCGCGCGCTGAACGCCAAGAAGGGATGACCGGCGGCGGTCAGCCCAGTGTCTGCCGGTGGCGGGCCAGTTCCGGGGCCGTCTTGGTGGCGATGAACTCCGTGATGCGATACGTGCACACGCCACCGACGGCGAACGGGTCGCCCGCCACGAGCTCCTCGATGCGGGCGCGGTCCTCGGCGACGGCGAGGATCACCCCGCCGTCGCGGGGGTCCTTGCGCCCGGAGGCCAGGAAGAAGCCCTTCTCGTACTGCTCCTCGAGCCACGCCACATGGTCCGGCAGCAGCGCGTCCACGGCGTCGAGAGGTGCGGTGTAGGTCAGCTCCAGTACGAACATGATCGCGAGCGTACCCCCGGCTCCGGCAACGGGCCCCGGGACCGTACAGTTCAGGTCACATGACGACCGTTGGCGTACCCGCGGGCTGGCCCGCGACCGAGGAAGAGGCCCGCGCGGTGCAGGACGAGCTGCGCGGGCGGGTGGTGCTCGACCAGCGCGGACCCGAGCCCGGCACGGGCCGGGTCACCGGGGTCGACGTCGCCTACGACGACGAGCTCGACCTCGTCGCCGCGGCGGCCGTCGTGCTGGATGCCGTCACCCTGGACGTGGTGGCCGAGGCGACGGCCGTCGGCCGGGTCTCCTTCCCGTATGTGCCCGGCCTCCTCGCCTTCCGCGAGATCCCGACCGTCCGGGCCGCCCTCGACCGGCTGCCGTGCCCGCCCGGCCTGGTCGTGTGCGACGGCTACGGCCTGGCCCATCCGCGGCGCTTCGGCCTCGCGAGTCACCTCGGCGTGCTCACCGGCCTGCCGGTCATCGGCGTCGCCAAGAACCCGTTCACCTTCACGTACGACGATCCGGACCCGGCGCGGGGCGCTGTGGCTCCGCTGCTCGCCGGGGACGAGGAGGTCGGGCGCGCGCTGCGCACCCGAGAGGGCGTCAAACCGGTCTTCGTCTCCGTCGGCCACCGGGTGAGCCTGGACAACGCCGTGGCCCACACGCTGGCCCTGACCCCGCGCTACCGGCTGCCGGAGACCACGCGCCGGGCGGACGCCCTGTGCCGCCGTGCGCTGCGGGAGGCGGCGCAGAGCGCCGGAGGCGACGCTCAGGAGGCGACGACGCGCCAGGCGCCCACCTCCTGATACGCCGAGTCGTAGACGGCAGAGCCGTCTCCGGGTTCGAGGGCGTAGTGGTGGAGGTTCCCGCCCCAGTAGCGCAGGATGCGCCCCAGCTCACCGGCGCGGTCCCGCGCCGGCGCGGCCTCGTCCACGGTCACTTCGAGCACGAACTTCATGTCTCTCCCGCCTCCTTCGGCCCTGCGGCCCATGCCTCCATCGTTTCATTGAACCGTCCTGTGAGACTTTCGCGGCGACGGCCGCAGGAGGCCGGGGAAGTCGGCTGCAAAAGTCTCAAACGGGGGAGGAGGCGCCCGGACCGGTGGCCGCGACCCGGAAGGTGATCCCGGCGGCGCGCAGCCGCTCGGTCAGGGCGTGACCCATCGCCTGCGCCGTGGTGACCTGCCCGGCCGTCGGCGGGAGGTCGTCGAAGGCCAGGCTGAGGGCCGCCTCGGCGAACATCTTCGCCGTCTCGTCGTAGCCGGGGTCGCCGCCCGAGACCTCCGTGAACACGCGCCGCCCGCCGCCCTCGCCGACGAAGCGCACCGCGAACCGGCTCCGCGCCCGCCGCTCCGCGCTCGGACCGTCCCCCGGCTGCAGCCGGCCCGACAACCAGCGCCGCGCGGGCGGCAGTTGGGCGGCGGCCAGCGCCGCGCCGACGGCGGCGACCCCGCCGAGGGCGACCGGCAGGTGCCGCACCGCCGCGTAGTGCCGGTAGCGGAAGTCGGGGCCGTACCGGTCGAGCGCCTTCGCCGAGCGGCGCACGATCTGCGGGTCGACGGTCGGCAGCGGCAGTGCCCACGCGCCGACCTCCTTGGCGAACCGGGGCGCGCCCGTCG